>JAICEH010000209.1 GCA_025924275.1 Gemmatimonadales bacterium
CCGCGCTCTTCACGTGGACCGCCGTGGCGCTCTTCGGTTCCGCGCTGATCCTGGGGCTCCTGATCGTTCCGATTCGAAAGATGATGGGCAACATCGACGTGTCAGGCGCGAACAATCGCTGACGCTCGTCGCTGTCTTCGCTGGTCGCTGGTCGCTGGTCGCTGTTCGCTGTTCGCTGTTCGCTCTTCGCTGGTCGATCGGGGGGGCGGGGCGCGGGTCAGGCGCGCGCCCGCTCCCTGTTCCCCGCTCCCCGCTCCCCGAACAGGTCCGGCCGCTCGTGGTCCAGCAGCCAGCGCTTCCGCTCGAGGCCGCCGCCGAAGCCGGTGAGCGAGCCGTCGGCGCCGATCACCCGGTGGCAGGGGACGACGATCGGGAGCGGGTTCCGGCCGTTGGCGGCACCGACGGCGCGCACCGCGTCGGGCGTGCCGATGCGCCGGGCGAGTTCCCCGTAGCTCACCGTCTCCCCGAAGGGAATCCGGCGGAGCGCCTCCCACACCCGGCGCTGGAACGGCGTGCCCTGCGGAAGGAGCGGGAGCGCGAACTGCGTGAGCTCGCCCTCGAAGTAGGCCCCGAGCTCTTCCCGGGCCGCCGCGAGCACCCGCGAGGCCGCACCGGTCCCCGGGTCCCTCACCCAGCCGGGCCCGATCCGCCCCTCGTGCGGTGCGAACCAGACCCACGTGAGCCCTCCCGCCTCGGCGCCGACGAGAAGCGGCCCGACCGGGCTGGGGAAGATGTCGTACGCCGTCATCACGGAAGAATGGCGCCACGCTGGCCTTCGCGCGACCTCCCCTGCCCCCCGACCCCCGGGCGGTTCGACCGCCGGGTCGGGGGCGCGGCAGGGGGGCGGGTTCCCTAAGTTGGTCCCGTGAACCCGACGCCCCCGCAGCCGAGGATGCGAAGATGCCGGCCGTGACGCCGCCGCCCGAGCCCGTCGTTGCCCCCGCGATTGCCCACCCCCCGGGACGTCACGTGGAGGTCCGGGGCACCCGTCTCTGGATCGAGGAGGAGGGCCGGGGCGAGCTCCTCCTGCTCCTCGCCGGCGGGCCGGCCAACTCCCATCTCACCTTCCATCCCTACTTCTCCGCGCTGGCCGACGAGTGCCGGGTGGTCTACGTGGACTATCGCGGCCGGGGCCGGAGCGCGCCGGTGGCCGACCCGCAGGAGGTCACCTTCGCGGGCGACGTCGCCGACATCGCCGCCCTGATCGACGCGCTCGGGGCCGGTCCGGTCAATCTCTACGGCTTCTCCTACGGGGGCATGGTGGCGCAGGCCATCGCGCTCGACCAGCCGGCGCTGGTGCGCCGGCTGGTGCTCGCCAACACGGTGCACAGCCCGGAGATGTGGCAGAAGAACCACGAGAACATCAACCGCGAGCTCGAGCTCCAGTATCCCGAGGTGTGGGAGCAGGTCCTGGCGCTCCGGGCCGAGGGCGTCCGCTCCACCGATCCCCGGGTGCAGAAGCTCTACGCCGTGCACGCGAAGCTGGTGCGCTTCTACAATCCCGACAACGCCGCGAAGCTGCTCACCGAGCCGGGATCGCGGAACGCCGAACTCTACCCGGTCTTCGCCGGGGACGACGTCGAGTTCTTCATCGGCGGCGAGGTGGCGCGGCTCCCCGATTTCCGCCCGCGCCTCCGGGAACTCGCGATGCCGACGCTCATCCTCGCCGGCCGCTACGACCGCGCGCTCTACCCGAAGTACCAGTACCAGTTCGCCCACGCCGCGCCGCAGGCGGAGTTCACCTGGATGGAGCGGAGCGGGACGTTCGCGCACATCGAGGAGCCGGAGGCCGTGATGGCCCTCCTCAGGCGGTTCCTGCGGGGGTGAGGGGCGACCGGTAGTTGCCCGGCGCGAGCCGGGACGCGATGGAGAGCCGGTTCCAGGCGTTGATCGTCGCCACGGCGAGCGTGAGGTCGGAGAGTTCGCGTTCGTCCAGGTGGCGGCGCACCTCCTCGTGCACCGCGTCGGGCACGTGGCCTTCGGCCACGCAGGTCACCGCCTCGGTCCAGGCGAGGGCGGCCCGCTCCCGCTCGCTGTAGTACGGGCTCTCCTGCCAGGCATCGAGGCCGTAGAGTCGCTGCTCCGCCTCGCCCAGGGCGCGCAGGTCCTTCCAGTGCATGTCGATGCAGTAGGCGCAGCCATTGAGCTGCGAGGCGCGGAGCCGGATCAGGTGCAGGAGCGGCGCCTCGATGGAGCAGCCGGCGAGGTATGTATCGAGCGCGTCCATTGCGTCGTACACGCCGGGGGCCGACTTGGCGTAGTTGAATCGGGGTCTCATCGTGGGGACTCGCTGGTTGCCTATCGCTGTCCGAAGTACTTCGCCGCCATCCGGTCCATCGTGTTCCGGTTGCGGAAGGTGAGGCGGGTGCCGAGGCGCCGCTCCAGCAGGCTGTTGGTGATCTTCGACTCGCTCACCCCGCGCCGGAGGAGCCACCAGAGCTCCCGGCCCCGGGTCTCGAACTCGTCGGTCGGGGACTCGAGCGCCGCCAGGGTCCGCCGGGCGGCCGGGTCGAGCGGCCGGTCGAGGAGGCCCACGTGGATCGAGTGGGCCTCGGCGCGGCGCTTCGGGTCGAAGGGCTGGTGCGCGGCAATGGCCACCACCTCGGCACCGGTGCGGATGAAGGTGGCCACCTCGTACCCGAGGCGGAGGGCGAGGGCGGTCTCGAGCTTCGCCTCCAGCGTGTCGGCCCGGGCGCGGGACTCGAACACCACGTTGCCGCTGGCGATGAAGGTCTCCACCGCGGAGAGCCCGGCGGCCTCGAACACGGCGCGGAGCTCGTCCATCTTCACCACCCGGCCGCCCACGTTGACGGCGCGGAGGAACGCGGCGTAGCGCGGCATCAGAACCGGGCGCAGCTCGGGACGCGCTCCCGGAGAACCGCCTCCTGCCGGAAGCGGCGCTTGTACTCGGCCACCACCTCCGCCACGTCCGCGCGCGCCGCGGTGCCGCCGTCGTGGAGGAGGGTGAGCACCTCGGCCCGCTCGCGTTCCACCGCCCCGCCGGCGCCCCGCCACTGCCCCGTCGCGCTCACCACCGTGAGTCCCGCCGGGAAGCGCGGGGTCACGACCGAGTCGAGGAACCCCCGCCACTCCGCGTCGCTCACCGTCCCGCCGTCGGGGCGGTTGCGCCCGAAGTACACCACGTCGCGCACCAGCGCCGTGTCGCCGGCCTCACACGCGAGGACCGGCGGTGGCGGCTCGGGGGGCCGCGGCCCCGCGCAGCCGGGCGCCAGCAGCGCCAGGAGCAGGGCACCGGCCCGGCACGCCAAGTCGGGGGGCACCGGCCGCCCGGGGCCGGGGCGCGGCGGCCTCAAGCCTTCTTGCGCGCCCCCGCCGCGACCAGCCCGACGCCGACCGCAAGCGCCAGGACGCCGGTCCACTTGGGGAATGCCTCGGAGCCTTCCACCTCCGCCTTGATGTCACCGACCTCGAGCACCGTCTCCGAGCTCTTGCGGGAGAGCTGGCCGCTGAGGATCAGGCCGCCGAGCACCAGCAGCAGTGCCCCGAGAATCGTGAGGACGCGCATGGGACCTCCGTCGAGCGGGTTGCCTGCCCCGCCAAGGTAGCGTCCGCGCCCCGGGACGCGCGAGTGACACCCCTCACAAAGCGGCGGGGGCGGCCTTCCCGCGCCGCCCCCATCCGACCGTCCGACGGTCCGTCTGTCCGTCTCACTCCACCGTCACGCTCTTGGCCAGGTTCCGCGGCTGGTCCACGTTGCACCCCCGCGCGACCGCCACGTAGTACGACAGGAGCTGCAGCGGCACCACCGACAGGATCGGCGTCAGCAGGTCGAGGGTTTCGGGGATGGTGAACGTCGCCTCCGCCAGCCGGGCGATCTCGTGGTCCCC
>JAICEH010000210.1 GCA_025924275.1 Gemmatimonadales bacterium
CGCGTCCTCCACCGGGGTCGCCGGCACCAGGGCCGTGCGGACGGGGCTGCCCGGAGTTCGTCCCCGGGCCCATCGCACCGCCGGACCGTCGGACTGTCGGTCTGTCGGTCCGCCTGTCCGACCGTCCGACTCGAAGTACACCGCCCCTCGCCGTCCCAGGGTCACGACCAGGTAGGCCGGCCCCGCGCCGAGCACGTCCGCCGCCACCAGCATCGGGTCGGCCGCCAGCTGCCCCATCTCGTCCTCGTTCATCTGGATCGCGTCGAAGCAGCCGAACCACCCCGGCGCGTCCGGCAGCGGGCGGATGCTGCGGGTCCCGTCGTTCCCCATTCCGAGGAAGAGGCTGTGCAGGTCGCCGTAGATCGGGCCGGCGAACCCGCGCCGGAGCGACACCGCCGTCCCCAGGCCCATCTCGAATCCCGAGATGAAGTTCACGTAGAGCGCATCGAGGCCGGTGACCAGGGGCCCGAGCTCCGCCCAGGTCCACGCCGGGACCCCGCCCGACATCCGCTCGCACCGGCGGTCGCCGGTGGAGTACCGGAGCACCACCCGGTTGTTGGGCACCGGCACCTCGACGCAGCGCCCGCCCGCTGTCAGGCGGCGGAGGGTCCGGAGGAACCCGGCCGCGGGCGAGGCGAGGTCCCGGCCCACCTTGATCAGGGGGACGATCTCCCACTCCTCGGGGAGCGCGGCGTCGAGCCCGGAGAGGGCGTAGGCGATCCCGCCCCATTCCTCCACCGGCGGCGCGAGCGCGTCCCGCCCGTGGATCTCGTCCCAGACCAGGGACCCCACCACCCCGACCCGCGGCACCGCTCACCCGCCCCGGCGGTCCAGGAACACCCGGGCGGCGCCGTACACCCCCGCCGAGCCGGTGAGCTCGCCGGGGACGATGCGGCACGCCTGCACCGCGGGTCGGAAGGCGCGCCGGGCGACCTCCCGCTCCAGCGGAAGGAAGAGCCGCTCCCCGGCGAGGGTGACCCCGCCGCAGATCACCACGACCTCGGGGTTGAAGACGTTGATCAGGTTGCCCACCCCGGCGCCGAGGAATTTCGCCGTCTCGCGCACCACCTCGAGGGCCAGCTCGTCGCCGTCGTGCGCCGCCTGGTACACCGTCTGGGCGGTGATCCGGCCGAGGTCGCCGCCCACGTAGGACGGGAGCAGGCTCGGGCCGCCCGCGCCCAGCGCCTCCACCGCGCGGAGCGCGATGGCGGGGCCCGAGGCGTACGCCTCGAGGCAGCCGTAGTTGCCGCACTTGCAGCGGCGCCCCTCGGTGTCGATGGTGGTGTGCCCGATCTCGCCGGCCACGTCCGAGGCGCCGTGGTAGAGCCGCCCGTCGAGGATCAGGCCGCCCCCGATGCCGGTGCCGATGGTGAGCCCGATGGCGTGCCGCGCGCCCCGCGCCGCGCCCTGCCACCACTCCCCCAGCACCGCGCAGTTGGCGTCGTTGTCCAGCTCGGCGGGGAGCCCGGTGCCCTCGGCCACGAGCTCGCGGAGCGGCATGTCCACCCACCCGAGGTTGGGCGTGAGGAGCACCACCCCGCGGGCAGTGTCGAGTGGGCCCGGGGCGCCGACTCCCACGCCCAGGAGTTCCGCGCCCGGCAGCTCGCGGCGGAGCTGGCTCCGCACCGCCTTCGCCATCGCCACGATCCGGCGCACCACCTTCTCCGCCCCCCGTTCGGCCCGGGTCGGCTCGCTCCGGAGCCCCACCACCTTGCGCCCGTCGGCACGCACGGCGCCGGCCACGAGGTTCGTGCCGCCGAGGTCGATGCCGAGGACGTAGGGATGGGGCATGGGGCTCGCTGATCGCTGGTCGCTGTTCGCTGCTCGATGTTCGCTGGTCGCTGTTCGCTGCTCGATGTTCGCTGGTCGCTGGTCGCTGTTCGCGGTTCGGTCCCCTCGAGCAGCGAAGAGCAAACAGCGAATAGCGCGTCTACCCCACCGCCTCCAGCACCACCTCCACCCCCACCTCCCGCATGCACCGATGGTGGCCCAGTGGACAGCGCGCCGGTCCGTGCGGCGAACAGGGGCGGCAGTCGAGGCCGGGGTGCTCGACGATCCGGTCGCGCGGCCCGCGCGGGCCGAAGCCGAAGGCCGGGACCGTCGGCCCGAATATCGCCACGACGCGGGTTCCCGTCGCGGTCGCGAGGTGGAGCGGGGCCGAGTCGTTGGTGACGAGCACCTCCGCCCGCGCGATGAGCGCCGCCGAGGCCCGGAGGGGCAGCGCCCCCGCGGCCGACGCGATCCTCCCGCTCCCCGCTCCCCGCTCCCCGCTCCCCGCCGCGACGACCTCCTCGGCCAGCCGGGCGTCATCCGCGCCGCCCACCACTACCACCTCCCGCCCCCCTCCCACCAGCTGCGCCGCCAGCTCGCCGTAGCCCGGCCACCGCTTCGTGCCCCAGATCGACCCGGGGGCCAGCGCCACGAACCCCGGCCCGATCCCGTGGTCCGCGAGCCAGCGCTCCGCCGCGGCCCGGTCCTCGTCCGTCAGCCCGAGGCGCACGGTCGGCGCCGTGGCCCCCGTTCCCCGTTCCCCGTTCCCCGTTCCCCCCGCCAGCACCAGCAGCCGCTCCACCTCGTGCCCTCCGTGCGGTCGGACCACGCGCTCCGTATAGGTGAACCGGGCCGGTGCGTCCGCGAACCCGATGCGCTCGGGGATCCCCGCCCAGACGGCCAGGGCGGCGCTCCGCCAGGACCGGTGCGGCAGCACCGCGCGGGCGTAGCCCTCCGCCCGGAGCGTGGCGGCCAGCCGGCGGAGGCCCGGGAGTCCCGCCTCGTGCCCCTTCTTGTCGTAGCGCCACACCCGACGTACCGCCGGGTGGGTCTCCAGCAGCGCGGCCGCGGCCGGCGTCGTCACCACGTCCACCGGGCCGTGGCGCTCGGCCAGGGCCACGAGCAGGGGCGTCGTCAGCACCACGTCGCCCAGGAAGGCGGTCTGGACCACCAGGGTGGGGGAACGGGGAACGGGGAGCGGGGAACGGTGGAGGGATCCTGCCGCCCCGGGGCCATCCGTATCCGGCCGTTCCCGTTCCCCGTTCCCCGCTCCCCGTTCCCCTCCCACGACCCCTCAGTCCACCTGGAGGACGGCCAGGAAGGCCTCCTGCGGGATCTCGACCGTGCCGATCTGCTTCATCCGCTTCTTGCCTTCCTTCTGCTTCTCGAGGAGCTTCCGCTTCCGTGTGATGTCCCCCCCGTAGCACTTCGCCAGCACGTCCTTCCGGAAGGCGGAGATCGTCTCCCGCGCGATGATCTTGTTGCCGATCGCCGCCTGGATCGCCACCTGGTAGAGCTGCCGCGGGATCAGCTCCTTGAGCTTCTCCGCCACCTTCCGGCCCCAGTCCTGGGCCTTGTCCCGGTGGATGATCACGCTGAAGGCGTCCACCGGGTCGCCGTTGATCAGCATGTCGAGCTTCACCAGCTCCGAGGGGCGGTAGCCGATCGCCTCGTAGTCCAGCGACGCGTACCCGCGGGAGAGGCTCTTGAGCCGGTCGTAGAAGTCCAGCACGATCTCCGCCAGCGGGAACTCCCAGCTGAACTCGACCCGGGCGGTGTCCAGGTAGTGGAGCCCGTGATACACGCCCCGCCGCTCCTGGCCCAGCTTCATGATCCCGCCGATGTACTCCGTCGGGGCCATGATGCGGGCCTTCACGTACGGCTCCTCGATCCTGGCGATGCGCGCCGGGTCGGGGAGCGCGCTGGGGTTCTCCACCAGCACCTGCTCGCCGTCGGTGAGCGTCACGACGTACTCCACCGTCGGGACCGTGCTGATCAGGTCGAGGTTGAACTCCCGCTCCAGCCGCTCCTGCACGATCTCCATGTGGAGCAGGCCGAGGAAG
>JAICEH010000211.1 GCA_025924275.1 Gemmatimonadales bacterium
ACGGTCGGACCGTCCCCCCACCCCCTGTCCGACTGTCCGACCGTCCGACTGCCCGACCGACCGCCCCGGCCCCGGACTTGCGGCGATTTTCGGGTTGACCCCGTGGGACGTGGAGTCCCTGAACGGCAATGAGCGCGCTGGCATTCCCCCGGATCACCCCCTGGGTTGGCCGACTGATCGTCGCCAACGCGGTGGTGCTGCTCGTCCTGGAGACGGTCGCTCCGGCGCTGGCCGGGTGGCTGGCCTTCTCGCCGTCGGGGGCCCTGGCGCGGCCGTGGACGTTCGTCACCTACATGTTCGTCCACACCGGGCTGCTGCACCTCGCCTTCAACTCCCTCTTCCTCTATTTCCTCGGCACGGCGGTCGAGGCCCGGATGGGGGGCCGGGCGTTCCCCCTCCTCTACCTCGTCTCCGGGCTCGGGGGTGCGGTGTTCTCCCTGGGGCTCTCCGGCCTGATGGCGGTGCCGCCGTTCGTCGGCGCGTCGGGGGCGGTGCTCGGCGTCGCGGTGGCCTTCGCGATGTACTGGCCCGACGCCGAGCTGATGATCTTCCCCATCCCGTTCCCCATCCGGGCCCGGACGCTGGTGCTGGCCCTGGTGGCATTCGACGTCGTGATGGCGGTGGCCCCCGGCCAGGACGGGGTGGCGCACCTGGCGCACCTCGGCGGAGCGCTGGTGGCCTACGCCTACTTCCGGCTGCAGGGGCTGCCCCGCCCCGAGCCGACCGCGGCGGCCGCGCTCCCGGTGGAGTCGGCGATGGCCGCGCGCCGCGCTCACCGCGCCCGGGAGGCCCCGGCGCCGCGACCCCGGCCCGCGCCGCGCGAGCGCGAGGCCGATCCCGCCAGCACCGAGATCGACCGCGTCCTCGACAAGATCAGCGCGCAGGGCATCCACTCGCTCACGCCCGAGGAGAAGCGCTTCCTCGCGGAGGCCAGCGAGAAGAAGCGGCGCGACGCCCTGCATTGATGTCGTTCGCTTGACCGGCGGGCCCGCGCGCCCTTATAGTGGCGCGTGCTCGTCAACCTGATTCCCGCCTTCCTCGACGTCGTCTCCGCCGAGGATCGTCGCGCCGCCTGGCGCCACTACTACGACACTCACCGCCTCGTCCTCACCGCCTACTGGCGGAACTACGTCCTCGACCCGGAGAGCGGGCACGCGGAGCCGGTCATCCGGCGGACGCTCGAGGCCGACCGCGCCGACCTGCACGCGCTGCTGGAGCGCACCGACGTGGCGGCGCTGGTGGAGGATGCGGTGGCCAAGTCCACCGCCATCCTCAAGGTGGACCGGCCGACCGACACCTGGCTGATGGTGGGCGTCGGCGCGGCGAACGCCGGCGAACTGGTGGTGCAGGGCCGCGGGATCGCCTTCATCTGCCTGGAGCACTTCACCGGACGCGCCAATCCCGACACCTGGGGGATGGGGCTCCCGGCGGACCAGGTCCCGCTCTGGGTGGCCCACGAGATCGCGCACACGGTGCGGTACACCAGCCCCGACAGCGAGAGCGAGCTCAAGCGCCTGGTCGCGGAGTCGGGCGGGTACTACGACTACTGGCAGACCGGGAGCCGGGCGTCGCTGCTGGAGCTGCTGATCAACGAGGGACTGGCGGTGCACGCGGCGGAGGCGGTGGTCCCGGGGTTCGATGCCGCGGACTACTTCGGGTACCCCAAGCGGCAGTACCACCGGCTCCGGCAGCTCGAGGCGTTCCTGCGGCGGGCGGCGGAGCACGACTTCGACCGGCGCGGCCTCGGGCTCCGGCTCCGCTACCTGTCGGGGGGGATGAGCCCGGCGGCCCGGCTGGTGCAGGGCCGGGTGCTGCCGGAGCGGGCGGGCTACTACCTGGGGTATCGCCTGGCGGAGGCGCTGGTGGCCGAGCGGGGGATCGCCGCCGCACTCCGGGCGCCGGCGGCGGCATTCCTCGAGGCCGACCGGGCGGCACGGGGGATCGCGACCGCGTAGGACCTCCGGCCGGGGGCTATCTTCCAGCATGCCCGACCCCATCACCATCCTCTTCAAGCCGTCCGGCTCCATCCACGTCCGCGGACCCGCGCGGTTCACCGACGCGGACGGCAACGAGCTCACCCCGCCGCCCTCCAAGGTGCCGGGGGTGGTGAAGCTCTGCGGCTGCGGGCACTCGAAGGACAAGCCGTGGTGCGATGGGAGCCACAAGGAGGTCGATGGTCGAAGGTCAAAGGTCGAAGGGGACGCCTGAGCCTCCTTCGACCTTAGACCTTCGACCTTCGACTTACTTCCCCACGCAGAACCCCGCAAACACCGCCCCGAGCACTTCCTCCACGTCCACGGCACCGATGAGTCCGTCGAGCGCGGCCACCGCCTCCTGCACCTCGTGGGCGGCCAGGACACTGTCGCCGCCGGGCTGGAGCTGGGCCGCGGCCTCGCGGAGCGCCTCCGCCGCGCGGGCGAGGGCCGAGCGGTGGCGTTCGTTCACCAGGAGGCCGTCGAGGTCGGCGGGGATGGTGCCGTCGCCGTAGAGCCGGGCCACCACCGCTTCCCGGAGCGCGTCGAGTCCCTCGCCGGTCACCGCGGAGACCTTCACCGCGGAGGACGCGGAGGTTTCGCGGAGGGACGCGGAGGGATTCAGGTCCGACTTGGTCGAGACCGGCAGAAACCTGCCGGCAGGGATCGTGGGGGCCCGGGCGGGGCCGTCCGGGCCCTCCTCGCACCAGACCACCAGGTCCGCGGCGTCGAGCCAGCGGCGGCTCACCTCGACACCCATCCGCTCGATCCGGTCCTCCGCGTCGCGCACGCCGGCGGTGTCCACCAGCCGCACCGGCCAGCCGTCGAGCGCCGCGTGGGCCTCGATGGCATCGCGGGTGGTGCCGGGCACCTCGGTGACGATGGCGCGGTCGCGGCCGAGGAGCGCGTTGAAGAGCGACGACTTGCCGGCGTTGGGCGGGCCGGCCAGCACCACCAGCGCGCCCTCGCGGAGCCGTGCGCCCGCGGGCGCCGTGGCGAGAAGTCGCGCCACCCGCTCCCGCACGGCCGCGAGCCGGGCGCGCGACACCGCGGGGTCCACCGCGCCGTCGTCCTCCCCGGGGAAGTCGATGTCGTAGGCGAGGAGGGCGAGGAGGGCCACCAGCTCCTCGCGAAGGGCCGCGAGCCGGCGGGAGAGCCCGCCCTCGAGCCGGGCGAGGGCTGCGCGCGCCTGGGTCGGCGCGTCGGCGGCGATCAGGTCGTTCACCGCCTCCGCCTGCACCAGGTCCATCCGGCCGTTGAGGACGGCCCGTCGGGTGAACTCCCCCGGCGCCGCCGGCCGGGCGCCCGCTGCCTCGAACGCCGCCACCAGTCGCGCCGGCGTCACCAACCCGCCGTGGCAGAAGCACTCCACCGCGTCCTCGCCGGTGTAGCTCGCCGGCGCCTGGAAGACGAGGTAGAGCCCGCGGTCCACCAGGGCCCGGCCGGCATCCACGAACTCGGCGAGGTGCGCCGTGCGCGGCGGCTCGGCGTGGAAGGGCCGGATCACCCGGGCCGCCACGTCGAGCGCCCCCGCCCCGCTCAGCCGGACCACCGCGAGGGCGGAGCGTCCCGGAGGCGTGGCGAGGGCGACGATGGGGTCGGAGAGCACGGGCGGCCCGGCGGCTCGGCGCCTTACCGCTTCCCGCCCGGCTTGGCGGCCGGCTTGGCGGCCGGGGCCGGCTTCGACGCCGGCGCCGGCATCCGCTTCTTCCGCTCCTGCGCGATCAGCCACTGCTGCGGCAGGCTCGCCAGGTTGCTCACCGCGTAGTAGAGGTTGAGCCCGGACGGGAACTGCAGGAACATCACCGTGAAGAT
>JAICEH010000212.1 GCA_025924275.1 Gemmatimonadales bacterium
CGTCCGGGAGCTGATCGAGCGGATCTTCGAGAGGAATCCCGGCGACTTCTACGAGAAGGCGTATGCCGGGTGGTACTGCGTCGGGTGCGAGGCCTTCAAGGCCGAGGCGGAGGTGGTCGACGGACGCTGCGCCCTGCACCCAACCCGGACGCTCGACTGGGTGGAGGAGCGGAACTGGTTCTTCCGCCTCTCCCGCTACCGCGACTTCCTGCTCGAGCTGCACCAGCAGCGGCCCGACTTCCTCCAGCCCGAGAGCCGGCGGAACGAGATCCTCGGCCTCCTCCACCAGGGCCTCGAGGACATCTCCGCGAGCCGCGCCCGGTTCACCTGGGGCGTGCCCTTCCCCCGGCTCACGTCGGACGGGGAGCAGCAGACCACCTACGTCTGGTTCGACGCCCTGCCCAACTACTGGACCGCCGGGCGCTTCCCCGGCTCGCGGGCGGCCTGGCCCGCCCGGCTCCACGTGATCGGGAAGGACATCACCCGGTTCCACGCCGTCATCTGGCCCGCGATGCTCGAGGCCGCAGGGCTGCCCCTCCCCGGGCAGGTCTGGGCCCACGGTTTCGTCTCCTTCCGGGGCGAGCGCTTCAGCAAGAGCGCGGGAACCCGGCTGGAACTCGGCGAGGCGGTGGATCGCTTCGGGCCCGATGCGTTCCGCTGGTTCCTCCTCCGCGAGATTCCCTGGGATGGGGACGGCGACTTCTCCTGGGACCGGTTCGAGGCCCGGTACGCCGCGGACCTCGCGGACGGCCTCGGCAACCTCGCCTCCCGCGCGCTCGCGATGGTGGAGAAGTACCGCGACGGGCAGGTGCCGGCCCCGGCCCCGAGCCCGCTCGACGAGGCCGGCCTCTCGTCGATCGGTCGCTTCGAGGCGGCGATGGACGCGCTCGACCTCCGCGCAGGAGCCGCCGAGATCTCGGACCTGGTCACCGCCGCCAACCTGTACGTGGCCCAGCGCGCACCCTGGGCCCTTGCCAAGGCGGGGGAGGACGCGGAGCTCGACCGCGTGCTCGGCGCACTGGTGCGCACCCTCTACCGCCTCGCCGTCCTGGCGAGTCCCTTCCTGCCCCAGCGCGCGGACCAGCTCTGGGCGGCGCTGGGGCAGTCCGGGTCGGCGGCCGGGGCCCCCTGGAACTCCCTCGAAGCGCCTCCCGTCGCGGGTTGCAGTGTCAAGAAACCGGACGGGCTCTTCCCCAAGCCGCCGCGGCCCCCGGAAGGGTGACGTAACAGTGCCGGGCGATTTCCATAACTCGTTGCTGTAAAACGATTTGGAATTCAGTCAGCGGGGTTGACGCGGGTTGCAGGCCGGGCGATTTTTAGCCGCCCTCGCCACCCCGGGGGTGGCCCGGGGATTGCGCTTCGGGTTCGCAGTCCCCGTTTCAGGTGAGTCGGGAATGGCTGAACGGAAGTGGACGCTGGTCCTCATGCCCCACGGTTCCGGGGCGTCGCGCGTCGTACAGCTGTCGCATACCGCCCTCAAGGTGGCTGCGGCCGTGGCCGGCGCCGTGGTGCTGCTCGCCCTCGTGCTCGGGTACACGACGGTGAGCCGCAGCGTGGACCTGCGCCGCGCGTCCGAGATGGCGCGGGAGAACGCGACCCTCGCCACCAGCCTCTCCGGGCTGCAGGGCCGGCTCGACCTCCTCGAGGATACGCTGTCGGCCATCGCGGAGCGGGATCGGAAGATCCGGCTGCTCGCGAACCTCGATCCCCACGACCCCCAGGTGCTGCAGGCCGGCGTCGGCGGTTCCCGGCCGGCCCGCGCAAGCGGCAGCGCCGTGCTGCGCCAGGCCTCCGCCGCCCGCGGCGAGGTGAACGGCCTGATCCGCCGGGCGAACCTCCTGGCCGCCTCGTTCACCGAGGCCGCCGACAGTCTCGCCTCCCATCGCGAGCGGCTCGCCGCGACGCCGTCCATCCTGCCGACCAGCGGCTGGCTCTCGAGCGCCTTCGCGTCGATGCGCCGGCACCCGATCCTGCACGTGTCGCGGCCCCACGAGGGCCTCGACATCAGCGCGCCCAAGGGCACGCCCATCGAGGCGCCGGGGGCCGGGATGGTCACCGAGGCGGGGTGGGAGTCCGGCTATGGCCAGACCCTCACGGTGGACCATGGCTACGGAATCGTCACCCGCTACGCGCACGCGTCCAAGCTGCTGGTCCGCCGCGGCCAGCGGGTCAAGCGGGGCGACCGGATCGCCCTGGTGGGCAACTCCGGCCTCGCCACCGGGCCGCACCTGCACTACGAGGTGCGGGTGAACGGGCGCGCGGTGGACCCGCTGCGCTACGTCCTGCCCGACGTCATCACCGAATAGCCCGGCCGCCGCTCAGAACTCCACCTGGGGGGCCTCCCCGGCCTCCGGCGCGGTCAGCTCGAAGTACTCCCGGGCCTGGTTGCCGAAGATCTTCGCGGTGATCACGTAGGGAAACCGCCGGATGTACCCGTTGTACTCCTGGACCGCCGTGTTGTAGTCCTGCCGGGCCACCGCGATGCGGTTCTCGGTCCCCTCCAGCTGGTCCTGCAGCTGCAGGAAGTTCGCGTTCGACTTGAGCTCCGGGTAGGCCTCCGCGATGGCCAGCAGGCGGCCGAGCGGCGCATTGAGCGCCGCGTTGGCCTGGGCCATCTCCGCCAGGCTGCCGGTCTGCACCGCGCCGGCCAGGCGGGAGCGGGCTTCCGCGACGGCCGTGAACACGGTGGACTCCTGCGCGGCGAAGCCCTTCACCGTCTCGACCAGGTTGGGGATGAGGTCGGCCCGCCGCTGCAGCGCGACCTTCACCTGCCCCTCCGCCTGGTTCACCTGCTCGTCGAGGGTCTGGATCGTGTTGTACCCGCAGCCGCTCGCGGTGAGGGCGAGGACGAGCGCGGACGCGACCGCAAGGGGACGACGCATCATCGGGGCTCTCCGGGATCGAATCGGTCCACGTGGTCGGCGACCGCGGTGACGGCCGCGAGGTAGGCGGCGAACTCCGCCGCGGAGCAGGCCCAGCGGCGGTCCGGCCGGTGGGCCGCCACCGCGCCGATGGCGACGCCATCCACCCCGGCGTGCCGGCCGGCCGCCTCGAGCAGCCCGCTCGTGGTCGTCGGGATCGGCAGGCCGTGCAGGGCCAGGACGCCGCGGAGCATCACCAGGACGGTGGAGGCGCTGGCGGTGGCGGTGGCCCCCAGGATCTCGGGCTCGGCCCCGGCGGTGGCGTAGGCCTGGCGCAGGCGGAGCACCTTGCCCCGGAGCTCGCGCTCGAGGGCGCGCCGGAGCAGGGCCGGCTGGAGCCGCAGGCCGGCCACGGGGTCCTCGCCGCGCAGCACGCGGTAGGACGCCCGCATGTCGGCCAGCTCAAGCTGGTAGACGTCCTGGGCCCGCGCCCACTCCTCCCCGGTGAAGAGGAGCGGCGGTGGGAAGCCGTGGCCGCGCCAGCGGCGGAGCGCCGGCCCGAAGTCGTCGAGGAGCCGGGGCCAGATGGCGGGGAGCACGACCAGCAGGTTGATGTCGGAGCGGCCGGGGAGGTAGTCCCCCCGGGCGAGGGAGCCGTAGAGCACCGCTGCGTAAGGACCGCCGGCGGCCCCATCGGCCGCGGCGAGGAAGGGCTCCACGACCTCGCGCATCGGGTCGGGCATCAGAATCTCCCCCCGGCGCCGCCGCCGCCGAAGCCGCCCCCGCCCCCGAACCCGCCGAGTGCGCGGGGGGCGGCCGGGCCCCCCCCCGGCCCCCCCGCCCCCCCCCCCCCGCCCCCCCCCCCCCCCCCCCCCCCCCCCCCCCCCCCCCCCCCC
>JAICEH010000213.1 GCA_025924275.1 Gemmatimonadales bacterium
AGGGGGAAGGGGGAACGGGGAACGGGGAACGGGAACCGCCGACCGAGAGCTGTGGCAGGGCCGGGGACAGGAACACGAGCACGAGGAGCGCCGCCGCGGCCCTGCCGGGGCGCCACCGTTCCCCGTTCCCCGTTCCCCCGTGCCCGGCCCCCCCGCCCCCCCCACCGCTCCCGCGCGGCGGTCCCCGTCCCCCGTTCCCCGTTCCCCCTTCCCCCTTCCCTACCCGGCTCGCCGCCCAGCAGCCCCCGTCGCTCGATGCCTCCCGCCGCCGGCTGGAGGAGATCCGGGCCGAGCGCGAGCGGCTCGAGCTGCAGCGGATCCGGCTGCAGGGCCAGGTGCGGGACGCGGGAGCCGAGCTCCGGAACATCGAGCGGCAGCGGGAGACCACCAACCGGATCGTGAACGAGCTGGAGTCCCAGATGCGCCAGCTCGGGAGCCAGGTGGACCAGGTATCGGCCGAGCTGATCCTCGCCGAGGACAACCTGGCCGACAAGCGCGCGGTGCTCGAGCGCCGGCTGGCGGAGATCTACAAGCGGGGCCGGCTGCACACGTTCGAGGCGCTGGTGAGCGCGGGCTCCTTCGGCGACCTGGTGAGCCGGTACAAGTACCTCGCGCTCCAGAGCCGGCAGGACCGGGCGCTGGTCTCGGAGGTGGACCAGCTGCGGCGGCGGGTGGCGCGGCAGCGGGCCGACCTCCTCGGCCTGAGCGCGAGCCTGGACCGGAGCCGGGACGAGCGGACGAGCGAACTGGACCGCTACGACGTGCTCGCCCGGCAGCGGCAGGCGCAGATCGGGCGCCTCCGGCGGTCGGAGCGCTCCGCGGCCCAGCAGGTCACGGCGCTGCAGCGGGACGAGCGGCAGCTGCTCGACGTCATCGCGCGGCTGGAGCGGGCGCGGCGGGAGGCGGCGGCGCGGGGCGCGGCGCCGGCGGCCCGCGGGACGATCTCGACCGCCGACCTGGGGCGGCTCGACTGGCCGGTGGAAGGCACACTGGTCTACGACTTCGGGCGCGCGAGCCTGGAGAGCGGGGCCGAGATCCGGTGGAACGGGGTGGGCATCGGTGCGACGGCGGGGACACCGGTGAAGGCGGTGGAGGGCGGGCGGGTCGAACTGGTGAGCCGGCTCAGCACCTACGGCCTCACCGTGCTGCTCACCCACGGCGACGGCTACTACTCGTTCTACGCCCAGCTGGCGGAGGCGTCGGTACAGGTGGGGCAGACGGTAGCCAAGGGCCAGGCGATCGGGACGGTGGGCGGCGGGAGCACGCCGCACGGGCCGCACCTGCACTTCGAGATCCGGGGGCCGGGCGGAGCGGCGCTGGACCCGACGAACTGGCTGCGGCGGCGCCGGTGAGTCCTCATCGCGGGGGGCGGTGCTCCGCGCCCCCGCGGTGGCTCAGGTCGCGACGGACTCGGCGGTGCCGATGCGCTCCTCGGACTGGGCCTTGCCCCGGAGGAGGGCGGCCTCGACCAGCGCCAGGAGATCCTCCGGCTGGGCGGCGGAGGGATGGGGGAAGGTGACGATGCCCGCGGAGAGCCGGGGGCGCTCCTCGGGCTCCAGGTCGGGGAACTCGTGGGCGAGCACCTGGGCCCGGACCCGGGTGACCGAGCGGCGGGCACCGTCGAGGTCGGTCTCGGGCAGGACGAGGGCGAACTCGTCCCCGCCGTAGCGGCTGACGAAGTCGGGGGCGCGGAGCTCGCGCTGGAGGAGGGCGCCCAGCTCGGCCAGGACCCGGTCCCCCGCCTCGGCGCCACGCCGGTCGTTGATGCGCCGGAAGCCGTCCACGTCGAAGAGGACGAGGCTGAAGCTCAGCGCGTAGCGGCGGGAACGCTCGAACTCGTCCTTGAGCCGGCGGTCGAGCGCGTCGAGGCTGCCGCAGCCGGTGAGCGGATCGAGGGACGCGGCGGCTCCCTGCCGGCGGTAGATCGACGCCCGGCGCTCCTCGGACTCGAGCACCCGCGACGCGGCGTGGGTGAGCCGCACCGCGAAGTCCACCTGGTCGGGAGCGAGGGGCTCCTCGTCGCGCCGGGTGCGGAGGAGGAAGACGCCGGCCTTCCGGCCGTGGAGGGTGACCGGGACGGCGAGCACGCTGCGCACGTCCACCACCATCCGCCGCTCGGCCCAGAGCAGGCGCTGGCCCTCGAAGAGCGGATGGCGGTGCACGTCGGCCACGTACACCGCCTCGCCGGTGCGGAGCGCCTCGCCGATCTCGGGATAGCGGGCAAGGTCCACGCGCAGGTCGCGGAGGGTGGGCAGCTCGTGGGAGGCGACCACCCGGCCGGCCTGGCCGTCGTCGGCCACGCGGACGAAGGAGCAGTGGGCCACGGCGAGGGTCTCGCCGACGCGGCGCACCAGGGTCTGGACGACCTCGTCGGGACGGAGCGCCGCCGAGAGGTCCTCCATGATGTCGAACATCAGGTCGTGGATCCGGGAGGCATCGCGGAGCGACTCCACGTCGCCCCGCCCGCGGACCCGTGCCTCGATGCGGGCGCAGAGCTCGGCCAGGTCCACGGGACCGGCGAGCGCGTCGGCGCAGCCCAGCCGGAGGGCGGAGCCCACCGCCCCGGGCTCGGCCCCGGTCAGCAGGGCCACGACCGGGATGCCGCGCCAGTGGGCGGGGTCGAGTTCGCCGAGGAGGGCCCCCAGGCCGCCGTCGCCGTCGGTCGCGGTCACCAGCACGCACTCAGGGAGCGGGCCCTCGGGCGGGCAGCCGGGCACGAGGTCGGCCTCGGCCACCTGGAACCCGCTCCGCACCAGGGCGCGTTCGAGGCCGTCCGGCCGGAGGCCAGGGTCGCCCAGCAGCATCACGCGAGGCCGCGTTCGTGTATTCAAGCGGCCGCCAATCGACCGGAGCGCACCGTGCCAACCCGCCGCAAGGCTCCCTCCCATCTGCTCGGTGCGCACGTCTCCACCCAGGGCGGGGTGCAGACCGCGCCCGGCCGGGGCGTGGACATCGGGGCGACCGCGATCCAGGTCTTCACCAAGACCCCGAACCAGTGGCGCGATCCCGAGGTGACGCCGGCCGTTGCCGAGGCGTTCCGGAAGTCGTGGGCTGACAGTGGCATAGCAGTGGTCTTGGCGCACGATTCGTACCTGATAAACCTCGCCTCGCCCGACCCCATACTCAACCGCAGGTCGGTGGATGCCTTCACTGCCGAATTGACCCGGTGCCACCTGCTGGGCATTCCCGCCGTGGTGTCGCACCCGGGCAACTACATGGATGACCGGTCGGCGGGGCTCCGCCGCAATGCGGACGGGATCGCGACGGCCCTCCGGACCGCCCCCGGGTCGGTCCGGGTCCTGCTCGAGACCACCGCCGGGACGGGGACCGCCCTGGGCACCACCTTCGAGGAACTGGCCGAACTGCGGAACCTGGTGCCGGCGGACCTCCGGGGGCGGATCGGCTACTGCGCCGACACCTGCCACCTCCACTCCGCCGGCCACGACCTGGTGGGCGACTACGAGGGGGTGTGGGCCCGATTCGACCGTATCCTCGGGCTCGAGCACCTCGGTTGCCTGCACCTCAACGACTCGAAGACGCCGTTCGGCTCGCGCCGCGACCGCCACGAGCTGATCGGTGAGGGAAGCCTGGGGCCGGCGCCCTTCCGCAAGGTGATGCGGGACCCCCGGTTCCGGTCGATCCCCCTGATTCTGGAGACCCCGAAGGGGGACGACGGGGTCACGAACGACCGCGTGGCACTGAAGAAACTCC
>JAICEH010000214.1 GCA_025924275.1 Gemmatimonadales bacterium
AGCGGCTGGTGCGGTGGGAGGGGCTCGGGCCGGTGCGGTTCGTGGTGGCGGTGAGCGGTGACGTGGACCTCGCGGACGAGAGCAGCACGGTCTGGGGGATCTTCACCCGGTTCGACCCGGCCCGGGACCTCATCGTCCAGGACCAGTCGTTCGTCGGCGCGCGCCCGGTCTACCGCGGCCGGCTCGGGATCGACGCGACCTGGAAGGAGGGCTACCCGCCGCCGGTCACCGTGCCCGACGAGGTGCAGGCGCTGGTGGAGCGGCGCTGGGGGGAGTACTTCGGGGAGCGGCTGGAGAGGCGGGCGCGGGGGGTGTGGTAGGGGGGAGCGGGGAGCGGGGAGCGGGGAGCGGGGAACGGGGAACGGGGAACGGGGAACGGGCCACCTCCCCGCTCCCCGCTCCCTGCTCCCCGCCTTCAGCCTTCCGCCGCCCTGATCTCCGCGTCGGGATCGAAGCCCACCAGGTTCCCCCCGCCGAACATCCGGTCGAGTGCCTTCCAGAAATTCGCGATCCAGATGCGCGAGGCGCGGGCGGCGCCGAGGTCCAGCTCCTCGTTCAGGAACCGGACCCACGCGGCTTCCTTCCACGCCACGAACTGGCGGATCGCGCGGGGGCCGTCGGGGAGGGGCTGGGGGAGGGCCTGCGGCAGCGGATGGTCCACCGCGCGGAGCAGGATGTTCACCCCGGCGCCGGCGCAGATGGTGTGGGCGTAGATGTTGTAGCCCTCGTTCGAGTCCCAGAGGCAGACCAGGGCCACCACGGTGCCCTCGCTCACCAGGGTGGCGGTGGTGGGGAAGACGACCCGGACCAGCCCATGCTCCAGGTGCTTGAAGAGGCGGGGGGCGTCGGCCACGACGTACCCGCCACGCCCGACGTACCGCACCTCGGACTGGAAGTTCCCGCTTGCGCGGATCGCGGCCACGATGCGGTCCCGGTCGGTCATCGGCGGGCTCCTGGGGCAAGGGGGTCCCGACAACCTACCGATCCCGCCCCGATTTGCCATGAAGCGGGGATGAAGGACGTGCCTTCCGCCGAGCGGCCGCCGGGCTAGGTTTCCCCCCGTGACCGCCACCGCCCCGTCCGACGGGCAGGTGATCGCCGGCCGCTCCCTGGCCGTGCGGTACCTGAACTTCGTCAAGTTCCCGCACACGCTCTTCGCCCTCCCCTTCGCGCTGCTGGGGGTGACGGCCGCCAGTCTCCGGGCACCGGTCGGCTGGCGGCTGGTGGCCCTGGTGGTGGTGGCCTTCACCGCCGCCCGCTGGGTGGCGCTCGGGCTCAACATGATCGCGGACGTCCGGTTCGACGCGGCCAACCCGCGGACCCGGCTCCGCCCGCTCCCGCAGGGGCAGCTCACCCTGCCGCAGGCCTGGGCCTCGGTGGCGGTGGCCGGCGTGGCCTTCCTGGCGGCGGCCGCCGCGATCAACCCGCTCACCCGTCTCCTCGCCCCCCTCGCGCTCGGCTGGGTGGCCGCCTACCCGCTCACCAAGCGGTTCACCCATTGGCCCCACCTCTGGCTCGGCGTGAGCCTCGCGATCGCGCCGGTGGGCGGGTGGCTCGCCGTCACTGGCGCCTGGAGCGAGCCGTGGTGGGTGCTCGCCGCCATCACGGTGGCGGTCGCGACCTGGGTGGCGGGCTTCGACATCTTCTACGCCCTGCCGGACGAGCAGTTCGACCGCTCGCAGGGGCTCCGGAGCGCGGTGGTGCGGCTCGGGGTGCGGAAGGCGATCCTCGCGGCCAAGCTGCTCCACGGGGTCACGATCCCCGCGCTCGCCCTCTTCGGCTGGGGCGCCGGTTTCGGGGCGGTCTACTTCGCCGGGCTGGTCGTGGCGGCGGGGCTCCTGGTGTACGAGCACCGGCTGGTGCGAGCCGACGACCTGTCGCGCCTCGGCGCCGCATTCTTCAACATGAACGCGATCCTCTCGGGCACCGTGTTCCTCTTCGCGCTCGCGGACCGGCTGCTGTGAAGGGCGGCACGACGGGACGCCGGGACGCCGGGACGACGGGAAGGCGGCACGATCGGACGGCCGCTGGCCGGAGGCCCGGGCCGGGCAAGCCGCCGGCGCCCAAGGCGCCTCCGCCGCCGAGGCACCCGGTGCGGTCTCCCACGCCGAACCGGAGGGGGCGGTGAGCCGGCTCCCGCTCGTCCTCGCGATCACCGGTGCCTCCGGGGCGCCCTACGCGGTGCGCCTCCTCGAGGTGCTCGCCCGGCACGAGGTGCCCACCTGGCTCATCGTGTCGTCCCACGGGCAGCGGCTGCTCCGCGACGAGTGCGGGCTGGACTCGCTCGAGGCGCTCGAGGCGGCCACCGGCGACTGGTCGAGCGTCACGCTCTTCCCCGACGGGGACCGCGGCGCGCTTCCCGCGTCGGGCTCGCAGCGGACCCGCGGGATGGTCGTCTGCCCCTGCTCGATGGGCACGGTGGCCGCCGTGGCGCACGGCACCAGCCGCTCGCTGGTGGAGCGCGCCGCCGACGTGACGCTCAAGGAGGGCCGCAGGCTGGTGCTGGTGCCGCGGGAGACCCCGCTCTCGCTGGTGCACCTCCGGAACCTGGTGGCGGCGGCGGAGGCGGGCGCCACGATCCTCCCCGCCGCCCCGGGCTTCTACCACCGGCCGGCCGAGGTGGGGGAGCTGGTGGACTTCGTGGTGCAGCGGGTGCTGGACCAGTTCGGGATCGAGGCGGAAGTCGGGAAGCGGTGGGAGGGATGAGGCTCGGGGTCATCGCCGACACCCACGGCCTGCTCCGGCCCGAGGTGCACCAGGCGTTCGCCGACGTGGACCACATCCTCCACGCCGGCGACATCGGGCCCGAGGAGCTGCTCGCCGAGCTCGAGGCCCTCGCCCCGGTCACCGCGGTCTACGGCAACACCGACGGCTTCGACATCCGGCGGCGCTGCCCGCAGGTGGCGGAGCTGGAGCTGGACGGCTTCCGGATCGTGGTGACGCACGGCGACCAGTTCGGGGTGCCGTCGGGGGAGATCCTGCACGGGGAGTACCCCGACGCCGACATCCTGGTCTACGGGCACACCCACCGCCCGGTGCTCACCACGGTGGACCTCACGGTCACCGTGATGAACCCGGGGGCGGCGGGACGGCGCACCAAGGACGGGCTGCCGCCGTCGGTGGGGATCCTCGAGCTCGAGCCGGGCATCCCGCCCCGGGGGCGGCTCCTGCCGCTGCTGCCGGCGGGGGAGGAGTAGGGACGGACAGTCGGGCGGTCAGGGCCGGCTGAACACGGTGCCGTGCGGGATCCCCGCGGCACTTCCCCCGTGGGGCCAATCCATTCCTTCCATGTGGAAGCCGGGCTCGGTGGCGCCCTCCTCGCGGAAGCGCTCGTCGAGCGCCAGCGCGCCGGTGGCGGGGTCGAACCGCAGCATCACGATCCGGTGCTCCATCGCCCCGAACCCGGTGAGGACGACGCGGCGCCCGTCGGGGGAGATCGCGATCCAGTGGGGCACGTCGTCGGGGCCGAGGGTGACGCGGCCCACCTCGCGCGGGGCGGCGGGATCGCTGATGTCCAGGCTCACCACCGCATTCCAGGCGGGCACCGTGACCAGGTAGTAGTCGCCGGCGATCACCGGGATGGCGCAGTAGGTGCGCTCCTTCCGGGGGAAGGAGGCGACCAGGCGGGCGCTCGGGGCCTCGCCGTCCAGCCCCTCGAGGAGGTACAGGCCGCA
>JAICEH010000215.1 GCA_025924275.1 Gemmatimonadales bacterium
ACCGAGGTGACGAAGTCGCCCAGCGCCGTCGCGAACGCGAGGGCGGCCCCGGCGGCGATGGCGGGCCGGAGGAGCGGCAGCGTCACCCGGCGGAGCGTGCGCCACCGCGACGCCCCGAGGCTCACCGCCGCCTCCTCGTGCGCGGGATCGAGCCCGCGGTACCCGGCGAGGATCGCGCGCGCGGTGATCGGCAGGTTCCGCACCAGGTAGGCGAGCGGGAGGATCCAGAGGGTGCCCACCAGGACCACGCGGCCGGCCCAGGGGGCGTGGACGCCGAAGGCCACCGCGAGCGCGATGGCGAACACCGTCCCGGGCACGGCCCAGGGCATCGCCACGAGCCCCTCGATCAGCCGCCCGGCCGCCACCCGGCGCCGCACGGCGAAATGCCCCGCGGCCACCGCGAGCGCGACGGAGAGGGCGGTGGCGACGCTCGCCATCCAGAGGCTGTTGAGCAGCGGGCGGAGGCGCTCGGGCTCGCGCACCAGGGCGGCGTAGTTTCCCGCGGTGTAGCTCGGCGGGAGCGCCTCGACGGTCCAGGTGCCGGCCGGGACGAACGACACGAGCAGGAGGGTGAGGGGCGGGAGGAGCATCACCAGCGCCACGAGCCAGGCACCCGCCACCAGCACGAGGCGCCGCCACCCCGACCGCACCAGCCGGCGGCCGGGCGCCGCCCCCTTGCTCCCGCCCCGCGCCACGTCCCCACCCTCGAGCCGCCGGAAGGCGGCGAGCGCCAGCAGGGCGGCCACCGTGAGGGCGAGGGTCTGCACCATCGCCAGCGCCTCGTCGCCGTTCAGCCGGGTGCTCACGATCTGGGTCGTCATCACCCGGAAGCCCCCGCCGAAGAGGTACGGGGCGCTGAACGAGCCCAGCGAGGTCATGAAGGTGAGGAGGGCCGCCCCGGCCAGGGCCGGCCGGAGCGCCGGGAAGACGATGCGCCCGAGGACGCGCCAGCGGGAGGCGCCGAGACTCTCCGCCGCATCGAGCTGGGCACCGTCCAGCCCCGCGAGCCCGGCCAGGGTGAAGAGGTAGAAGTACACGTACATCGAGTAGGCGTGGATCAGGAGGATGGCGCCCGCACCCTCCAGGCGCCACGGCGCCTCGGCCGCGCCGGTGAGGGCGGTGACGAGGTGCGCCAGGAACCCGCGCTCGCCGAAGAGGAAGAGGAAGGCGAGCACGCCGACCAGGGGTGGCAGGACGGCGGGGAGCGCCACCAGTCCGGCGAGGAGACGGCGGCCGGGGAACTCGCGCCGGCCGAACAGGAACGCCAGCGGCACGCCGACGCCGGCCGCGAGCACCACGCTCGCGAGCGAGATGCCGAGGCTGCCGCGCAGCGCGGCCCACTCCTGCGGCTCCGACCCGAACCGGCGGAGCGGGACCAGCGTCCAGCCCGCGGCGTCGCGTACGGCACCGACCAGCACGAGCACGAGGGGATAGGCCACGAGCCAGGCGAGCAGCAGCGCCAGGCCCCAGCCCGCCACCTCCCGACGCCTCACGGGCGCCCCGCCGGGAAGAGGTGCAGTCCCATCCCCGTGGGTGCGAGCCGCAGGCGATCCCCCTCGTGCCACGCGTCCGGGGGGCCGTCGAGCTCGAGCGACTCTCCGGTCGGCAGCGCGAGGGCGTAGGTCGCGACGGCGCCGCCGAATCGACGGGCCTCGACCACGGCGTCGAGGGCCGGCTCGCCATCCCGGGCGGGCCGGAGCGCCTCGGGGCGTGCCACCACGAGGACCGGGCCAGGCGCCACGCCGGCCGGCGCCGCGATGGCCCCCCCGCCGGTCCGGAGCACGCCTTCCGCGGTCACGTCGCCCCGGAGCTGCGAGCTCCGGCCAATGAAGCCCGCCACGAACGGGGTGGCGGGGCGGCGGTACAGGTCGTCCGGCGTGCCCACCTGCGCCACCCGGCCCGCGTCCAGGACCGCCACGCGGTCGGCGAGATCGAAGGCATCGTCCTGCTCGTGGGTGACCAGCACGGTCGTGACGGCGGTCCGCCGCACCAGGGCACGGAGCTCGCGGCGGGTCCGTCCGCGGAGGGAGGGGTCGAGGTTGGAGAGCGGCTCGTCGAGGAGGAGGACGCGCGGCTCGATCACGAGGGCCCGGGCCAGCGCCACGCGCTGCTGCTGGCCGCCGCTCAGCTCCGCGATCCGGCGGCGCTCGAAGCCGGCCAGGTCCACGAGCGCGAGCGCCTCCGCGACCGGGCGGACCCGGTCGGCCGGACGGATGCCGCGGCTCTCCAGCCCGAAGCCGACGTTGCCCGCCACGTCGAGGTGGGGGAACAGCGCGTAGTGCTGGAAGACCACCCCGAACTTGCGTGCGGCCGGCGGCTCCGCGGTGACGTCAATGCCGTCCACGGTGATCCGGCCCGCGTCCGGCGTCTCGAAGCCACCCAGGAGGCGGAGGGTGGTGGTCTTGCCACTGCCGGAGGGTCCGAGCAGTGCGAGGACCTCGCCGCGGGCGAGGGTGAAGCCGACGCCGTCGACCGCCGTGTGGGCCCCGAAGCGCTTCTCCAGCCCCGAGACGGCGAGAAACGGCTCGCCGCTCACGGGGCGCGCCGGCCGGTGCCCCGGACGTGCCGGTCCCACCAGGCCATCCAGGCGCCGCCCTCGCGAGAGAGAAGGTCCCAGTCCATCGGGGCGACCTTCATCTGCCGCTCGGTCTCCGCGACCCAGGCCGGGACCGAGTCCGCAGGCAGGTCGGCCCGGGCCGGCAGCCGGAAGACGTGCCGGGTGGCCAGCAGGACGGCTTCCTGTCCGCCGACCCAGTCGATGAAGCGCTTGCCGGCCTCCGCGTGCGGCGCGCCCCGCACCAGCCCGATGCCGTCGTCGATCACGATCGTCCCGCTCTCCGGAAACCGGTAGCCGAAGGGCAGGCCCTTGCCGATGCTGATCCGGACGTCGGGCAGGTCCCAGAGCGTGACCAGCCCCTCCTGCCGCGCCAGCTTTTCGTTGAGGAGCGCCGGGTTGAGCGCATAGGTGCGGGTCTGCGCGTCGAGCCGGCGGAGCCAGGCCATCCCGCCGGCGGTGTCGCCGGGTGTGGCGGCCTCCCGCTGGATGATGAAACCCCAGATCGCGCGCATGGTCCCGCTCGCGAGCGGATCGCGGATCAGGACCTTGTCCGCCCACCGCGGATCGAGCACGTCGTCCCAGTCGCGCGGCGCCGAGTCCGCCGGCACGGCGGCGGCGTTGTAGACGATCACCGCCGGGGTGCGGTAGAGGGAGAACCAGGTGTCCCCCTCGCCCCGCGCGGCGTGCGCCACGGCGTCGGCCCAGGCCGGCCGGTAGGGCTGGAGCAGGGAGTCGGCGACCCCGCGGTCGAAGATGGTGGAGGGACCCCCGAACCAGACGTCGGCCTGCGGGTTCGCCTTCTCGAACCGGAGGCGCTCGATCACGTCCTGGCTCCCCATGTCGAGCCACTGGAGGTCGAGGCCGGGATGGGCCCGCTCGAAAGCCTCCTCCAGCAGCGCGAGCTGGGTGCCGCCGTGGGGCGAGTAGGCCACCACCGGCGTCCGGCCCTCGGCACAGCCGGCGAGCCCGAGCACCAGTGCCAGGAGCGGCAGCCA
>JAICEH010000216.1 GCA_025924275.1 Gemmatimonadales bacterium
CGGGGAGGGGGGAGCGGGGAGCGGGGAGAGGGCAACGGGGAACGGGGAACGGGGAGCGGGGAACGGGGAACGGTAGGCGCACGGCGGTGATGGTTGTCGCGGACAATTGCTCCGTCTGCTCGACGGGCCGATTGCACGATTCCCCGATGCGCAGCCACCGGACCTTGGCCGCGTGGCAGGTGGCGGATGCCGTGGCGAGGGGGGTCTTGCGCCTCGCCCGGGCACGGTGGCGGCCGTATGCGGCCGCCCTGTTCCACCAGCTGCAGCGGGCGTCCCTGTCGGTTCCACTCAACATCGCGGAGGGATACGCCGCAGGGGGGAGGCGGACCTTCCTCCGCCACCTCCGCATCGCCTACGGGTCAGCGATCGAAGCCGGCGAGATCCTTCGGATGCTACTCGACCTCGAAGACTTTCCGGCCTCGGAGGTCGAGGCGCTGCTGGAGCAATGCCGGCGAAGTCAGCGGCTACTGCTGGGCCTGATCCTCAAGCTCGATCGAGACCCGAACCGTTCCCCGTTCCCCGTTCCCCGCTCCCCGTCTCAGACGACCTCGTAATTCCGGAACTCGAAGACCCGCACGCCGGTCAGCCGCTCGATCGCCCCCGACGCCCAGAACCGGAGGAAGGCCGGCTTGAACCGCCGCGGGCCGACGGGCGCCGTCTGGCCCCGCCAGCGGTCCACGTACTCCCGCGCCGCGGCCGGGTGGGTGCCGGTGAAGCGGCGGAGCCCCGGAATCCAGGGCACCAGCGGCCGCTCCTCCCCGGCGGGCCGCCAGGGGTACATCGACTTCCCCACCTCCCGCTTCCGTTCCAGCGCGATGCGCGGCCGCGACCACCCGTAATGGAACATCTCCGCGTCGGTGAGGCGGGCGCGGATCTTCCGGTGCTCCGGGCCCACCCGGAACCCCTGCGCGCCCTGGAAGGGCCGGATGTCGAGTGCGGGATCGAGCCGCACCGCGCGCACTTCGCGGCGGTACCAGCGGCGATGCGTGGCGAGGGTGTCGAAGTCGCCGTAGAAGTGCCGGTAGTGGACCAGGAGGCCCTCGACCCGCGGATCGTCGTCCGCCGCCCCGATCGCGGCCGCGAGGGCGCGGGCCCCGTCCTCGTGGAGCACCTCGTCGGCCTGGATGTAGATCCCCCAGGGGTGCCGGCAGGCGCGCATCGCCTTGAGCGTCTCCTCGCCCAGCATGTAGTTGCGCTTGGCGAGATCCCAGGTGCTCTCGACGATGCGCACCTTCGGGCTCCCGATGCCCCGGACCACCTCGAGGGTCTCGTCCTCCGACTGCCCCACGTTCACCACCACCTCGTCGCACACGTCGAGGATGGACCGGATGCTGGCCTCGAGCGGGAAGCAGAGCTTGACCGCGTTCCGCGCGATGGTGAACCCCGAGATCCTGACCACCCGCCGTCCTCCTGGGTCCGGGCCGCGCGGAATGTGGTCGGGCACGGCCGCGGCCCGCAAGCAGGCGCCTCAGCCCGCGGGCGCCGGCCTGCTCCCGTCCGGCGAGGCCGGCAACGTCCCCGCCGGCTGGCGGAGCGCCAGCCAGAGCATCACGCCGAGGAGGGCGAGCATGAGCCACGCATAGAGGCTGTAGCCGCCGAGCCGGAGGTGCATCTCGCGGCCGACCAGGTCCCGCCCGGCGAACCCGGTCGCCACGCAGGCGGCGCCGAGGCCGCGCACCAGCCAGCGCCCGCCCCGTGCGAGGCCCGCCAGGGGAGTCGCGAGCAGGATGAAGAAGACGAAGAGGAGGCTCACCAGGTGCGCCTTCCACGTGATGGGCGAGACGAGGTGCATCGCGAGGAAGACGGCGGCGAGCTCGTGGGCGCCCACCGGACGCCGCGCACGGGCGAGGAGGGCGAGTGCCGCGATCAGCGCGAGCAGCACCGTCACCGGCGCGGCGCGCGTTGCCGCCGCCGCGGTGCGCGCCCCGAGCGGCACCAGCACCCAGTTCCGCTGATCCGGGCGCTCCGGCGGCACCGTGGCCCGGTTGACCGCCGCCGCGAGCCCCTGGTTCGTGACGTCGCGGACGACGCGGCCGCGGGCGAACTCCCCGAGGAAGCTCTCGAGGTAATCCCGGTAGTCCCCCATCCCGCGTGCCGGCCCGCGCTGCACCAGGGGCGCGGCGAGGAGGAGCGGGGTCAGGACCGCCGCCGCCGCGAGGCTCCGCCGCCGGCCCCGCACCAGGAGCCAGAGCAGGAAGATCCCGGGGGTGAGCTTGATCAGGGTGGGCACCACGAGCAGGAGCGCCGCCATCCGGCTCCGGCCCCGGAGCTCCGCCAGCAGCCCGCCCAGGCAGAGCGACAGGACGAGCAGGTTGACCTGGTTCAGCTTGAGGTTGTTGAGCACCAGGTGGAACCCGCCCAGGAACGCGAGCGCGAGCGGCCAGCGCCAGGGCCCGAGCCCGGGAAGGCTCCGCTCGGCGATCCGGACCGACTGGAGCCCCACGAGGCCAACCAGCAGCAGGCTGAGGGCGTGGAACCCCACCGCGGCCACCCGCAGCGGCGCGAGGGCCAGCACCTGGAAGGCCATCGCCGCCGTGGGCGGATAGATGAAGCTCC
Organism: Gemmatimonadales bacterium; assembly: GCA_025924275.1. Taxonomy (GTDB): domain Bacteria; phylum Gemmatimonadota; class Gemmatimonadetes; order Gemmatimonadales; family GWC2-71-9; genus JAICEH01. The sequence continues at coordinate 2,557 of JAICEH010000216.1, forward strand.
GGGCGCCCGGCACCGGTTGGTAGAGCGGCCGGCCGTCGAGGAAGTCGCGCCCTGCCTGCCAGAAGACGTGGAAGTCGGTGCCGGTCCGCTGGCCGAGCTGCCAGAGGGAGAGCACCACGGCCCCGGCCACGGCGGCGGCCCACGCCCCCCGCCGCCCGGCCGGAGTCACGACGCAAATCCCACTGCCCGCACCAGCCGGCGCAGTCGGTGCATGTAGGTGTGCTCCCGCATCGCGCGGCGGCGGGCGGCCTCGCCCATCGCCTCCGCGGCGGGAAGGTCCTGGAGCAGCGCCTCGACCCGGGCCCGGAGTTCCTGCGCCGAGCGGAAGACCGCCACCTCCTCGCCCTCGGTGAAGGCGCCGTGGAGGTCGGCCCGGTCGTCCACCACCTGGGCCGCGCCGATCGCCGCAAGCTCGAAGGTCCGCCGGTTGCACCCGGTGTCCCGCCCGGCGAGCTCGCCGTCGGCGAGGTGGTGGATGTTCACCGCCACCGACGCGCCGCCGTAGGCCCGCAGGAAGTCGTCCATCACCATCCGCTCGCCGCGACAGTATTCCCGCAGCGTGGAGCGGCGCCAGCCCGGCCCCCAGACCGCCAGGCCGTACTCCACCAGCTGTGCCAGGAGCGCCTCGCGCCGGGCGGTGGCCCGGCCGGCGAAGACGACGTTGGCGCGGAACTCGCCGCCGGACCGGAGCGGGCGGTGCACCGACGGGTCGCAGGCCGGCGCCAGCCAGCCCGGGGTGTCGCGGCGCCGCTCGGCGAGGAGCCCGGCCACGTCGGAGCCGCTGGCGAACACGCGGTCGTAGGCCTGGGCCTCCTCCCAGAGCGATCCTGCCGACTCGAGCCCGTGGGGAAACCAGGCCACCCACCGCGCCGGCGAGCGGGGCCGGAGGGCCGCCACCAGGTCGGGGCCGAGCGCTTCCTCGCCCGCCACGAGCACCAGGTCGGGTCGGGTGGCGTCGAGCGCCTTGGCCAGCCGGGCGTGGAGGGCGCCACCG
>JAICEH010000217.1 GCA_025924275.1 Gemmatimonadales bacterium
ACCGTCGAGGGGCTGCTCAAGAAGGCCGGCGTCATCGCCGCTGGCTGACGTGGAGGGCGGCCCCCGCCACCTGGTGGTGGGCCGGCTCCGGAAGCCGCACGGGCTGAAGGGCGACGTCGCCCTCTTCCCCCTGACGGACGATCCGGGGCGCACCTTCCGGCCGGGGGCCGAGTTCCGGGTGCTCGACCTCGCGGGCGAGGTGGTCGCCGGGCCGCTCGTGCTCGAGCGGGCCCGCGCCTACCACCGCGAGTGGCTGGTCAAGTTCCGCGGGGTGGACAGCCGGAGCGCCCTCGAGGCGATGCCCGGCTTCCGCGACGGCCTCCTCGCCGCCCCGGTCGAGGCCCTGGCGCCGCCCGCCGAGGACGAGGTCTGGTTGCACGAGCTGGCCGGCTTCGCCGTCCGGAGCGAGGCCGACGAGCCGCTCGGCGTGGTGACCGACGTGTACGACCTGCCGACGGGCCTGATGCTCGAGGTGCAGGGCCCCAGGCGCGAGTTCCTCCTGCCCTGGCGGCCCGAGTTCGTGCGGGCGGTGCGGAAGGAGGCGCGCGTCGTGGTCGTGGCGCCGCCCGAGGGCCTGCTCGATGGCTGAGCGCCTCCGCATCAACGTGGTGACGCTGTTTCCGGAGAGCATCGCGGCCTTCCTCGGCGCGAGCATCCCGGCCCGGGCGGCCGCGGCGGGGCTGGTCGAGTACCGGCTGGTGCAGCTGCGCCAGTTCACCCACGACCGGCACCAGACGGTGGACGACTACGCCTACGGCGGCGGCGCGGGGATGGTGCTCCGGCCCGAGCCGTTCTTCGAGGCGGTCGCGAGCCTCGGGCCCCCGGCAGGGCCGGTGGTGCTGCTCTCGGCGCGGGGCCGGCGGTTCGGCCACGACGACGCGGTGCGGCTCTCGCTCGCGAAGGAGGTCACCCTCCTCTGCGGGCATTACAAGGACGTGGACCAGCGGGTGGCCGACCACCTCGCCACCGACGAGGTCTCGCTCGGCGACTTCGTCCTGAGCGGCGGCGAGCCGGCGGCGATCTGCGTGATCGATGCGGTGGTGCGGCTCCTGCCCGGCGCGCTGGGCGACCACGAGTCCGCCAGTGGGGACTCGCACTACGACGGGCTCCTGAGCCCGCCGAGCTGGACCCGGCCGCCCGAATACCGGGGCTGGGAGGTCCCGGCGGTGCTCCGCTCCGGCGACCACGCGGCCATCGCCGCCTGGCGCCGGGCCGAGGCGGAGCGGCTGACCGCCGAACGGCGGCCCGACCTCTGGGCCGCATATCGCGAACTGCACGACGGGCCCGACGGCCCGCACTGAACCAGGGGCGCCCCCGGGGCGCGGAGGGTGTGACGATGGAGCGTCTGGAGGCGGCGGCGCGCGAGGGGCTGCGCAGCGATATCCCCCGGTTCGAGCCGGGCGACACGGTGCGCGTGCAGGTCCGCGTCCGCGAGGGGGACAAGGAGCGCCTGCAGGCGTTCGAGGGCCTGTGCATCGCCAAGCGGGGCGGGGGCGTGAGCGAGAACTTCACCGTCCGGAAGGTCTCGGCCGGGGTCGGCGTCGAGCGGATCTTCCCGCTCCACAGCCCCACCATCGCCTCGATCGAGCTGGTGCGCCGCGGCCGCGTCCGCCGCGCCAAGCTCTACTACCTCCGCCGGCTCTCGGGCCGCGCGGCGCGCATCCGGGAGAAGCGCGAGGGCTGAGCCGATGGGCCCGCCGCCAACGCTCGCCCGCGAGGCGGCGTGCTGGGCGGCGGGCCGCCTGCTCGTCGGGGTGGATGAAGTCGGCCGCGGGCCACTTGCCGGACCGGTGGTGGCCGCGGCCGTCGTCTTTCCCGCCCGGTGCCGCCGCATCCGGGGCGTCCGCGATTCGAAGGTCCTGCTGCCGGGCCGCCGTGCCGTCCTGGCCGCCGAGATCCGCTCCCGCGCCCTCGCCGTCGCCGTCGCCGCCGCCAGCCGCGCCGAGATCGACCGGCTCAACGTTCGCGTGGCTACCGCCCTCGCCATGCGCCGGGCGGTGGATCGGGTGGTCAGAGGTCTAAGGTCGAAGGTCGAAGGAAGTCCCGGCGGCGGGGCGGGGTCCTTCGACCTTGGACCTTCGACCTTCGACCTGCTGCTGGACGGCCTCCCCCTCCCCGAACTGGGCCTCCCCCACGACGCGCTCGTGGATGGCGATGCCCACTGCTACTCCGTCGCCGCCGCTGGCATCCTGGCCAAGGTCGTGCGCGACGAGCTGATGGCCCGCCTCCATCGCCGGCACCCCGGCTACGGCTGGGACACCAACGCCGGCTACGGCACCGCCGTGCACCTCGACGCCCTCGCCCGCCTCGGTCCCACCGCCCACCACCGCCGCAGCTTCGCCCCCGTCCGCCAGCTGGGCCTCGGGGTGTAGTCGTGGGGCCCGCGGCGCGGACCGGCTCACCGACCGGACTCACCGCCGCCGAGGCCTGCCGCCGGCTCGAAGCGGAGGGCCCGAACCTCCTTCCGGAGAGGCCGCCGGAGCCGCGGTGGCGGCGGTTCGTCGCCCAGTTCCGGAGCCCCCTCATCTACATCCTGCTCGTCGCCTTGGTGGTGGATGTCGGCGCCTGGGCGGCCGAGGGACGTGGGGGGGCGCCGCTCGAGGCGATCGCGATCGGCGTGATCCTCCTCCTCAACGCCGCCCTGGGCGCCTGGCAGGAACGCCGCGCGGAGCACGCCCTCGCGCGGCTCGAGGACCTGGCCGCGCCCCGGGTCCGCGTCTTCCGGGACGGTGTCCTGGTCGGGCTCCCGGCCGCGGAACTGGTGCCGGGCGACGTCCTCCGCCTCGAGCCCGGCGATCGCATCCCGGCCGACGCGTCGGCGCACCGGTCCGCGAGCCTCAGCGTTGACGAATCGGTGGTCACCGGCGAGTCCCTGCCGGTGCACAAGCCCGACGGCGCCGAGTTGCTCGCCGGCACGCTGGTGGTGCGCGGGGGCGCCGACGCGGAGGTCACGCGCACCGGCCCCCGCAGCAACCTCGGCCGCCTCGCCGCCCTGCTGGGCGACGTGAAGGCCGAGCCGACCCCGCTCGAGCGCCGGCTCGTCACCTTCGGCAACCGGATCGCCCGGTGGGTGCTGCTCCTGGCCGTGGCGATCGTCGTCGGGGGCGTCCTCGCCGAGGGAGTGGGGAACTTCCCGCACGTGATGGTCTTCGCGGTGGCGCTGGCGGTCGCCGCCGTGCCCGAGGGCCTGCCCGCCGTCCTCACCCTCACGCTCGCGCTCGGCGTGGAGCGGATGGCCCGGCGGCGGGCCGTCGTCCGGCGGCTCGCCGCGGTGGAGGCACTCGGTTCGGTCACCGTGATCGCGAGCGACAAGACCGGCACCCTCACCGAGAACCGGATGGAGGTGCGCGGGGTCGAGTCGCCGGAGCCGGACCTGGCGCTCCGCGCGATGGTCCTGGCGAACGACAGCGAGCCTGGCGCGACGGTCGGCGACCCGCTCGAGCTCGCGCTGCTGCACTACGCCGAGCGCCAGGGCCAGGACCCCTCCGCGCTCCGCGCGGGACATCCCCGGCTCCGGGCGCGGCCCTTCGACTCCGCGAGTCGCTACATG
>JAICEH010000218.1 GCA_025924275.1 Gemmatimonadales bacterium
CACAGCCCGACCACCTGCATCGTGTCGCGCACGGCGCCGGCCGACTTCTCCAGGTCCGCCTGCTCCTGGGGGGTGAGCTCGACCTCGATGATGCGCTCCAGGCCGCCCCGTCCGAGCAGGCAGGGCACGCCACAGTAGACGTCCCGCAGGCCGTACTCGCCCTGGAGCCAGGCGGCGCACGGGAGCACCCGCTTCCGGTCGAGGACGATGGCCTCGGCCATCTCCACCGCCGCCGCACTGGGCGCGTAGTAGGCCGACCCGGTCTTCAGGTGGGCGACGATCTCCGCGCCCCCGTTCCGGGTGCGGTCCACGATGGCGTCGAGCGTGGCCTGGTCGAGGAGCTGGCGGACCGGGATGCCGCTCACCGTGGTGTAGCTCACCAGCGGCACCATCGTGTCGCCGTGGCCGCCGAGCACCATCGCCTGGATGTCGAGCATGGAGACGCCGAGCGCCTGGGCGAGGAAGGTCCGGTAGCGCGCGGTATCGAGGACCCCGGCCATCCCGATCACCCGCTCACGGGGGAAGCCGGTCTCACGGAGGGTGACGCCGCACATCACGTCGAGCGGGTTCGAGACCACGATGACGAAGCTCGCCGGAGCGACCCGCCGGATCTCGCGCGCCACCGACTGGACGATGCCGGCGTTGGTCTTGACCAGGTCGTCCCGGCTCATGCCCGGCTTCCGCGCGATCCCCGCGGTGACGATGAAGAGCTCGGCCCCGGCGGCCTCGTCGTAGGCGTTGGAGCCCACGATCCGGGCATCGAAGCCCTCGACCGGCCCGGACTGCCACTGGTCGAGCGCCTTCCCCTGCGGTACGCCCTCGACGACGTCGATCATCACGACGGTCCGGGCGAGGCTCTTTTCGGCCAGGCGCTGCGCCGCCGTGGCCCCGACGTTCCCCGCCCCGACGACTGCGATCTTCTCGAACATTGGTCTGGTGAATCCGGTCTCGCTGGTGAACGCGGCGGGCTGGCCCCCGCCCGCGGCGGGCCGCCCGGCCCGAGCGGCGGAAAGCTACCGGGGCGCCGGGGCGCGAGGCAAACCGCGCCGCGTTGCGCTCAGCGCCGGCGTCGACGCGCGGCGCGCGGTGGAGACGCGGCGCTTCCCTCCCCCCGCCCCGCCTCGAGCACCGCGCGGACCCCCTCGACCCACCCGTCCTTCCCCCGGGCCACCGGCAGGCGGAAGCACCAGCGCGCGTGCTTCTCCACGATGCGCGGCGGAAGGCCGGACGCCTCGTCGCCGAAGATCAGCACGCTGTTCGGCGCGAAGGGCGCCTCGGCGAGCTCGCGCTCCGCGTCCGGCGTGAAGTAGAGCGAGCGCGGGCGGCTGATTGCGTCCCGGAAGGCGAACCAGTCGGGATGGTGCCAGAGGTCCACCGCCGGGTCCCGGAGGGCGGCGGCCGCGTCGCCGGCGGGCAGGTCGCCGATGACGTGGAGCGGCGTGTCGGTCTCGGCACAGAGGCGGGCCACGGCCTCCAGGCCGCGCGACCCCTGCGGGTCGATCAGGGCGATGTGAAGCGTCATCCGGGATCAGCCTCCGCGGGTGTGCATTTCCTTGTGGGGATCCCGCCGGAGCGCCTCCAGCGGGTACAGCGCGGCGCGGTGCCGCTGGTGGAGCCGCGCTTCGGCCCCCCGGTCGGTGCGGGCCGCCCAGCGGGCGGCGACCAGCGCGCCGAGCTCCTCATCGGTGGCCCCGCGCCGGAGGGGCTCGCGCAGGTCCACACCCTCCGCGGCATACAGGCAGGTGAACCAGGTGCCGTCGGCGGTCAGCCGGCTCCGGTCGCACCGGCCGCAGAACGGCGCGCTCACCGACGCGATGACCCCCACGCTGGTGCCGTCGGGCAGCGCGAAGCGCTCCGCCGGCGCGCTCGGGTCGTCCCCGGCGGGGAGCGGCTCGGCGCCGCCGAACGCGGTGGCCAGCCGGGCGACGATCTCGTCCCGGGGCACGACCTGATCCATCGTCCAGCCGGTGGCCCCGCCCACGTCCATGTACTCGATGAAGCGCACCTCGGCGCCCACGTCGCGCCCGAACCGGACCAGGTCCGCGAGTTCGTCGTCGTTGAACCCGCGCACCACGACGGCGTTGAGCTTGAGGGGCCGGAGGCCGGCCGCAGCGGCGGCCCGGATCCCCTCCAGCACCTGGGCGTGGAGCCGAGTGCGGGCGAAGGCCTCGGCCCGCTCCGGCCGGAGGGTGTCGAGGCTCACGGTGACGCGACGCAGCCCTGCCTCGGCCAGCGGTGCCGCGGCACCGGCCAGGAGCGTGCCGTTGGTGGTGAGCGCGAGGTCCTCCAGCCCGGGGACCCGCGCGAGCCGGCGCACCAGTTCCGGCAGCCGGCGCCGGAGGAGCGGCTCGCCGCCCGTGAGCCGGATCCCCGTGACCCCCGCCGCAACGAACACCCGGGCCACCCGCTCCAGCTCCTCGAAGGTCAGCAGCGACGACCGCGGCAGCCAGACGTATTCCTCTTCCGGCATGCAGTACCGGCAGCGGAAGTTGCACCGGTCGGTGACCGACAGGCGGAGCGAGCGGAGCGGGCGTCCGTGGCGGTCGAGGTTCACGGGGCCACCGCCTCCGCCGATGGGTCCACCCAGGACTCCGTCCCGTCGGCGAACCGCTCCCGCTTCCAGATCGGCGCGCGGTGCTTGAGCTCCTCGATGACATGGCGGCAGGCGGCGAAGGCCTCCTCCCGGTGGGCGCCCGCGGCCACGACGGTCACCGCGGTCTCGCCCACCTGGAGGCGGCCCACCCGGTGGGCGGCGGCCACGCGGACCGGCCAGCGGGCCTCGGCCTCCGCCACGATCGTGGCGATCGTGGCCTCGGCCATCGGACCGTAGGCCGAGTACTCCAGTTCAACGACCTCCCGGCCGCGGTGGCGATCCCGCACGGTCCCGAGGAAGGTGCAGCACCCGCCGTGGCCCGGGGCGCCCACGGCCGCGGCCAGGGTGGCGGGATCGATCGGCTGCTCGGTCAGGTGGCTCACGTCACCCACCTGCCAGCGGCGGCAGGAAGGCCACGACGTCGCCCGGGCGGACCGGGTCGGAGAGGGCCGCCTGCCGGTGGTTGACGGCGCAGAGCGGGGTGTCTGGAAGGGCGGCCGCCCCGGGCCGAGCCAGGCGGAGGCCGTCGAGCACCGCCTGAACATCGGCGCCCGGGGCGACGGGCAGGTCGACGCGCTCGCCGCCCGCCAGCTCGGCGTACCGGGCGAAAAGGAGAACGGTGGCGGTCGGTGGTGCGGTCACGGCTGATCCGGATTCACGACGAGCCTGCCTAAGCGGGCGCACGGCAGCGGGTTCGCACATTCGACCTGAAGTATAGCCTGAGGGCGGCTCCGGAAGGGACCAACGAAACGGGGTCGCGTCACCGCGACCCCGGGCACCCCGGTGCTTCCCTCCGATTCACATCGGCTCGGCCGGCGACGGATAGTCCTCCTCGTCCGCCACGAGGTTCCGCAACTCCTTGCTGGGCTTGAAGACCGGCACCGG
>JAICEH010000219.1 GCA_025924275.1 Gemmatimonadales bacterium
CCGGCACTCCCCGCCCCGCCGAGCAGGAGCAGCAGCAGGGCGAAGAGGAGTCCCGCCCCCGTCACCACCGGCACCGGTCCGACCCGGTCGGCGAGCGTCCCGCCCTGCCACGCCGCCGCCGTCCGCACCACGTGGAGCCCGGCCCACACCAGCGGCACCAGCGTCAGCGCCACCCCCAGGTCGTCGAGCCGGAGGAGCAGCAGCGCCTCGGGGATGCGGGCGAGGGCGAGGGCCGCCAGCAGGGAGACGGCGAGGGTGTACGACGGGGAACGGGGAACGGGGAACGGGGAACGGGACTGCAATGGGTCCTTCCCGTTCCCTGGTCCCTGTTCCCCGTTCCCCTCTTTCGACCTTCGACCTTCGACCTTCGACCGCGCCACCGCCCTCCACGCGAACCCCACCGCCACCACCCCCGGCACCGCGCTGAGCGCCAGCACCGTGCGCACCGGCGCATCGCGCGAGAGGAGCCACCACGCCGCGAGCGAGCCGAGCACCGCGCCCAGGTGGTCGGCCGCGCGGTGGAAGCCGAAGGCGCGGCCCCGGATCGCGGGCGGCGCCACGTCGGCGATCATCGCGTCCCGCGCCGGGCTCCGGAGCCCCTTCCCCCCCCGGTCGAGCGCGCGAAGCCCGAGCACCTGGGCCGCCACCGCCGCCACGGCCATCAGCGGCCGCACCAGCGTCGCGACGAGGTAGCCGGCGATCACCAGCGGCCCGCGCCATCCCGGCCGGTCGGCCAGCCGCCCGCTCACCCACTTGAGCCCCGACGCCGCCAGCTCGGCCAGTCCGTCGAGCGCGCCCACCGCGATCGGGCCGGCACCCAGGGTCCGTGCGAGGAAGGCGGGAAGGAGGGGATACACCATCTCGCTCGCGAAGTCGTTGGCGAGCGAGGCGGCGCCGAAGGCGCGGACGGCGGGGGGGAGGGGCTCGGCGGCCCGGCGGCCCGGCGGTTCGGCCGGCGGCGGTTGACCGGCCGCGGACCCGGGCGTAGGTCTCACGTCGACGCGCTCACGCTGCTGCCGAGGAGGTCCCATGTCCATCCGCCATTCCGCCGCGCTCCTCCTCCTCGCCGTCGCCTGCGGCGGCGAAGCGCCGCGCCCCCCAGCCGACGGCAACCAGCCGCCCCAGCCGCCGCAGTCGTCCGACGCCTGCGCCATCCTGCCCGCCGACCAGGTGACGGCCATCGTCGGCCAGCCGGTGCGCGACAGCCTGGCCCTCTCGATGCCGGGCGGGGACGGCGCGGCCGCGCTCTCCCAGTGCAACTACGCCACCGAGGCCAACCCGGCGGCCGTGAGCCTGATGGTGCGCCGGGGAGCGGAGGGCCAGGCCGCCCTGGCCGCGAGCCAGGGCCCGCGGCAGACCCTGGTCGAGTCCGGGATCCCGGTCGAGGACGTGCCCGGGCTCGGCGACCTCGCGTTCTGGGGCGGGAACCAGCTCCACGTCTTCACCGACGCCGGGTGGTACCTGATCGTCACGCCCGAGCCGGCGGGCGGGCTGCTGCAGGCCAGGGCCCTCGCCGAGGAGGCGCTGGGGAAGCTCTGACGGGGAGCGGGGAGCGGGGAGCGGGGAACGGGGAGCGGGCCGCCCCGTTCCCCGTTCCCCGTTCCCCGTTCCCCTATTCCTCCATCCCCATCCCCCACCGGATCAGGCTCACCGGCAGCCCCCCGTACGACAGCACCTCGTCGTGGAAGGCGCGGAGGGAGAAGGCCGACCCGTCCCGCGCCCGGCGCGCCGCGCGGAGCGCCAGCAGGTCGCGCCGGCCCACGGCATAGGACAGCTGATAGGTGGGCCACGCGCAGTAGCGCCGCACCTCCGCCTCGGCGGCCGCGCGCTCGATGGGCACCGTCGCCACCAGCTTCTCCACCGCCTCCGCCGGCGTCATCCCCCGGGTGTGGAGCCCCACGTCGAGGAGGATCCGCACCGCGCGCCAGAGCAGGTGCACCCGCTGCAGCAGCCGCTCCTCCGCCGCGCGGAAGAACCCCGCCTCCGCCATCAGTTCCTCGGAGTAGAGCGCCCACCCCTCGATGGTGACCGGGGTCCAGACGTGCCGCCGCACCCGGCTCGGCAGCCCCGCGATGGTCCCGAAGTGCAGGTGGTGCCCGGGGAACCCCTCGTGCGCCACGCTGATCGCCACGTCGTGCCGGGACGACCCGGTCCGCTCGGCGCTCGACCCCGGCTCGTGCCGGTGCCCGTTACCGCCGCCGTCCTCGCCGTCGGGCTGGGTCACGTAGAAGTACCCGGTCCGGTCGGGAAAGAGGGCGCCCGGCGGCGCGTAGGCCACGAAGGGGATGAGCCCCCGGAGGAAGTGGGGGGTGGGGATCACCTTGAGGTCCGCGGTGGGAATTGCCACCAGTCCCTCGTCCTCGATGAACGCCCGGGCCCGCGCCGCCTCCGCCGCGAAGAGCGCCACCGGGTCACCCGCCAGCCGGTCGGCCCGCACCCGCTCCACCACGTCGCGCCACGGCACCCCCGGCGCGATCTTCGCCGCGAGCGCCGCCACCTCGCGCTCCACCTCCTCCACCAGGTGCATCCCGTAGCGCCAGAGCTCGGGCGCGCCGTGCCGGATGGCGTGCTCGTGGTGCAGCCGCCGGTCGAACTGCTCCTCCCCGATGGCGAACGCCCGCTCGTCCGGGTCCGGCGCCACCTCGGCGTCGAGCGCGTCGCCGAACCGCACCAGCGCCTTCTCCGCCTCCGCCGCCGCGTCGGCCAGCGCCTGGCGGAGCTCCGGCCGCCGCCGCCCGTGCTCCCGCGCCACCTCGCGCATCAGCACCCGGCCGCCCGGCAGCATCTCGCGCGCCAGCTGGACGAACGCCTCCGGCGGCTGGCTCAGCGTCTCCTCCGCCCGGCGGAGGAACCCCGGCGCGCCCTGGAGCCGGGCCAGCGCGCCGCGGGCCCGGAGCGCCGGGTCGCCCACGTCGCGGAGCACCAGGGTGTGGAGCGCGTTGAGCAGGTGCCCGCTCCAGAAGGCGGGGTTCCGGCGGTGCGGCGCCTCGTTGGCGAACTTGAGCACCGTCACCCGGATCTCGTCGAGCAGGGCGGTCCGGTCGATCTCCTCCTGGGTGTCGTCGAACTCGAGCTCCTCCACCGCCGTGGCCAGGGCGCGGCACGCCGCCAGGTGCTCCCGGATCGAGTCCACGTCGTACGCGCCCAGCCGCCCGTCGTGTTCCAGCGCCCCCGCCGCCGACGCGCCGGCCGGGTCGAGGTGCCACTTGAGGTCGAGCCACGACTGGCACAGCCGGTCGAGCATCCGGTCAGGCCTCCGCCACCAGGGTCGAATCGTCGCCCAGGGACACGTCCGCCGCCCGGAGCCCGCGGAGCGACACCCGGTTCCCCAGGAGCGCCCGCTCGAGCCGCACCCCGTCCAGCACCGCGTCCCGCCCCACGATCGCGTCCCGGAGCCGGCTCCCGCGGATCCGGGTGCCGGCCTCCAGCGTCACGTTGGGCCCGATCTCCGAGCCCTCGATCGTC
>JAICEH010000220.1 GCA_025924275.1 Gemmatimonadales bacterium
GAAGCCCGCGCCCAGCCCGTGCGCCACGGCGCCGCCCAGGATGAACCCGCGGGCCTCGATCCCGGCCACCCGGGTGATGCCCCGCGTGCGGTAGCGGCCCACCAGGAGGTCCACCACTTCCCGGAAGCCGTGCGGATCGCGCAGCAGCGTGGTGATGTCGCGGAACAGGATGCCCGGCCGGGGGTAGTCCGGGATCGAGCGGATCAGGCGGGCGAGGTGCTCGGCCATGCGGATCAGGCGCGACCCAGGACGCGCCCGGCCACGGCGTCCAGCCGGGCCAGCACCGCCGGGTCCCTCGCCTCGGGCGCCGTGACGATCGCGCCATCCAGGGCGCGGTCACAGCCGTGCGGGCAGCGGGGCGGGTGATCCGCGATCCGCGGGGCCGCCGCCCGGAGCAAGGCGCCGGCGCGGCCGGCGTTCGCCGCCATCACCGCGAGGACGTCGGTGACCGTCACGTCGGCGTGCGCCTGGTGCCAGCAGTCGAAGTCGGTGACCATCGCGACGAGAGCGTAGCACAACTCCGCCTCGCGCGCGAGCCGGGCCTCGGGCAGCGCCGTCATCCCGATCAGGTCGGCGCCCCACTGGCGGTGGAGCCGCGACTCGGCCCGGGTGCTGAAGGCGGGGCCCTCCATCACCACGCAGGTGGCCCGCCGCGCGAGGAGGATGCCCGAGGCCGCCCCGGCCGAAGCCAGCGCGTCGCCGAGGCGGGCGCAGGCCGGCTCGGCGAATCCCACGTGCGCCACGCACCCCGTGCCGAAGAACGAGCCCGCCCGTTGGCGGGTCCGGTCGATCAACTGGTCCACCAGCACCAGCGTCCCCGGCACCAGCCCGTCGCGGAGCGACCCCACTGCGGACAGCGACACCAGGTCGGTGACCCCGACGCGCTTGAGCGCGTCGACGTTGGCCCGGGCGTTCAGCTCCGACGGGGGGATCCGGTGCCCGCGGCCGTGGCGGGGGAGGAAGGCCATCGGGGAGCCCTCGAGCTCCCCCAGCAGGAGCCGGTCCGAGGGATCGCCGAAGGGGCTGGCGACCCGTTCCCACCGGGCGCTGGCCAGGCCCTCGAGCTGATAGAGCCCGCTGCCGCCGATGACGCCGAGCAGGGCTAGCTCCGGCGCCGGCGGGCGCGCACGGCCACCGCGATGGCCTTCGTCGCCCAGGGCGCGAGGGCCTCCGCGTCGTCGAGGATGCCCTCGGGCAGCTGCCAGTACTGCATCACCTCGCCCTCGGGGCCGAAGGGCCGGAAGGGGCCCATCCCCGCCGCCTCGAAGTCGGCCCGGGTGGCGTCGTCCACCTTGAGGTAGAGCACGTCGTCGTCGACCAGCGCGAAGATGCGGCCGTCGGAGTAGATCCCGAGGCCGCCGAACATCGCCCGGCCGGTGACGCCGGGAACCACCCTGCCGAGCTGTTCGAGGACGTAGTCGCGGAAGCCCGGCGAGACGCTCACGCCGTGGCGCGAGCCGGCTCCGCGGTGATCGGGTCGATCATCGCAAAGACCTCGTGCACCTCGTTCGCGGGGAAGCCGCCCCGCCGGGCGTGCTCGCGGATGATGTCGGCGTCCGGCGCCCGGTAGACGCAGTAGATCCGGTCGGCGGTGACGTAGCTGTGGACCCACTGAATCCGGGGTCCGAGGTCGCCCAGCACCTCGCAGGACTTCTGCGAGATGGCCTGGAGCTGCTCGCGGGACAGCTGACCCGCACCGGGGATGTCCCGCGAGATCACGAAGTTGGGCACTGCGGCCTCCGGTCGAGGGGTGGCGTCGAGGAGCTGAAAGGATATCGCGTCCGGCCGGGGGGGGCGCAAGAGGGAGGACGGGGTCCGCCGGGTGGGCGAGCTGCGGGGCGGACTGCGTCCCCATTCCCTCGATTCGTCCACCTGGAGCCGATGGAGGAGGCGGTGGACGAAGGGCGCCACGAGGAGGCCGGCCACGACGAGGAAGCCGACCCCCGAGTAGAGCGCATAGCTGCCTGCGAAGAGCTTGCCGGCCGTGCTCCGGAGCGGGGTGGCCGGCCCCATCCCGGTGAGGATCATCGCGGCGTCCAGCAGGGGGTCGACCCCGGACATCCCTTCGGTGAGGCGATAGCCGAGCGTGCCCCCGCCCAGGGAGACCAGGAGCACCGCCAGCGCCGCGCCGCCGTGCCGGGCCACCCGGCGGCCGAACTGGCGTGGGGGCAGCAGCGGCTGGGCCCGGTGCTCGTAGCGGCTCATCACGCCCGGGCGACGGCGGCCAGGTTCGCGAGCTCCGCGTGGTAGATCCGGCGGAGCAGGCCGGGCACCAGCAGCCATTCCACCCATCCCGGCAGCCCCACGTTCTCGTACCGGGTGGAGATGGTCACGTGGGCCGCGCGTCCGCCGACGACCGGCTCCACCAGGAAGGTCGTCCGGGCGCCGGAGTCGGGGTAGGTCTCCACCAGCCGCCGGCCCGGTTCGGGCTCAGTCACCTCCCCGCGCACCGTGCGGGTCGCCCCCAGCATCCGCATCTCGAACCGGATGCGGGTGCCGGCACCGGTGCCGCCGGCGTCGACCTCGAGGTTCCGGAAGTAGTTCGGCGGGAGGATGGACGGGTGGCCGTCGCGATAGTCCGCGATGATCCCGTAGACAGTGGCGGCCGGGGCCTGGATGGTCGCGGAAGCGGCGGCGGAAATGGTGGGCATGGGCCGTGAAGGTTGCTGCGTGGGTCTCGAACGGGCCAGTCCGCCGGGCGCGAACCGGTCCCGCCGTCAGCCCGGTTGTGAGTCGGGTCACCGGGTGCGCCGGTACCCGGACTCCATGTTGGGTACTGACACCCGAGATCACTCCCGGACCCGCACAAGGAGTCGCACCATGGTACCCACGACGCTCAACGATCTCCTGCTGGATGGCCTGCGCGACGTCTACCACGCCGAGAAGCAGGTGGTGAAGGCGTTGCCGCAGCTCGCGCGGGCCGCCAGCAACCCGGCGCTCGGCCGGGCCTTCGAGGACCACCTCGAGGATACCAAGCGCCAGGTGGCGCGGCTCGAGGAGGCCTTCCAGCTGCTCGGCGCCACGGCCCGCGGGAAGCGCTGCAAGGGCATGGAAGGGCTGCTCGAGGAGGGGAAGGAGTTCCTCGAGAGCGGCGGCAGCGACCCGGTCCTGGACGCCGGGATCATCGCCGGGGCCCAGAAGGTCGAGCACTACGAGATGGCCACCTACGGGTGCCTCATCACGTGGGCCGAGACCCTCGGGGAGGTCGAGGTGGCGCACCTGCTGGAGCAGAGCCTCGACGAGGAGAAGACCGCGGACGAGCTCCTCACCCACCTCGCGGAGGAGGGGGTCAACGCACTGGCCGCGCGCGGGGACGGCACCGACTGATCCCCGGAACGTCGAAGCGGCGCCCAGCCTCGGGCGCCGCTTCGTGCCGCGGCCTTCGCTTGTCCGGAGCGGCCGCCGCGGCCTTGTCCC
>JAICEH010000221.1 GCA_025924275.1 Gemmatimonadales bacterium
AGAAGTACTCCTGGTTCCGCTCCGGGCTCATGTCGACGAACGGCAGCACGGCGATGGACCGGACTGCCGGCGTGACCGCCTGCGTCACCGGCGCGCCGGCGGGCGGCGTGGCGCCGCTATGCAGTGCCTGGGCGAAGGCGGCGGCGGTGGCGAACCGCTCGGCCGGCGTCTTGGCCATCGCCTTGGCGACGGCGCGGTCGAGCGACTCGGGCACCGGACGCACGGCGCGGACCGAGGGCGGGGCGGCGGTGAGATGCTTGAGGAGGACGGCCTGCACCGAGGGGGCGGAGAAGGGGTGGCTGCCGGTCAGCATCTCGTACAGCACGCAGCCGAGGCTGTAGATGTCGCTCCGGCCATCGATCTCCGCCTCGCCGCCCGCCTGCTCCGGGCTCATGTAGGCCGGGGTGCCGAGTGCAGAGCCGGTCTGGGTGAGCCGGTCGCTCGAGGCGGCACTCACCGCCTTGGCGATGCCGAAGTCGGCCACCATCGCCTGGCCCTGGTGCAGCATGATGTTCTCGGGCTTGATGTCCCGATGCACCACGCCGGTGCCGTGCGCGTAGCTGAGCGCCGCGGCGACGTTGCGGGCGATCTCGATCGCCTCCTCCACCGGGAGCTTCCCCGTGCGGGCCAGCCGCTGGCGCAGGGTCTCCCCCTCGATCAGCGGCATCACGTAATAGAGGAACCCGTCGGCCTGGCCCGAGTCGTAGAGCGCCACGATGTAGGGGTGGCTCAGGCCCGCCGCCACATGGATCTCCCGGAGGAACCGGTCGGGGCCGAGGGCGGCGGAGAGTTCGGGGCGCAGCACCTTGACCGCGACCTTGCGACGGTGGCGGACGTCCTGGGCCTGGTAGACCGTGGCCATCCCGCCCTGCCCGAGCTCGTGCTCCAGGCGGTAGCGGTCGGCCAGGGCGTCGGCGAGGGTCGTCGGGGCGGCGGTCACGAGTCGGGGAGCGGGGAACGGGAACCGGAGGAACATACCAAGCTGCAGCCCGATGCGGCGTTGCGCTAGGAGGGTGCCCCCTCGCGTCGTCGCTCCGTGGCTCCGTCGGGATGAAGGATTCCTTTGGTGAGGGGGAGGGCCACGAGCACCATCAGGGCGGCCGCCCCGGCGAAGGGGGCCCCGACACCCGACAGATCGATCGCGAGGCCGCCGAGGATCGGGAAGGCCACCCGGGTGATGCCGCCATACGTCTGCTGGATGCCAAGCCAGGTGCCCCGCTCGCTCTGCCGCACCGACTGGGAGAGCAGGCTGGTGACTGCCGGGAAGAGGCAGGCGGTGCCCACCGGCATCAGGGTGAAGCCGGCGGCGAGGACCGGCCATCCATCCGGGACGGCGGTCAGGCCCAGGCCGGCCGCGAGCGAGAGGACCCCGAAGCGCGCCAGCCGGGGCTCCCCCAGCCGCCGCACCAGCGGGCCGAGGGCGAAGCTCCGCATCAGGACCCCGACGCCGGCCAGGTACATGATGAAATAGCCGATCGTCTCCTCGGTGATGCCGAAGCGTCGTCCGAGGAGCAGCGGGACGAGGGGGATGACCCCGTAGAAGGCGCCGATCCCGATGGCGTAGGTCCAGATGAGGCGGGGCGCCGGCTCGCGCCAGTGGGTGGTGACGCGGGTGAGCGCGCTCCGGGCCGGGATCGGGTGCTCGCCGGTGGTCTCGATCCCGGCGCGGCTCTCCCGCAGGTACACCCAGCCGAAGGCCGCCACGAGCAGCACGAACCCGGCTGCGCCCCAGCCGGCGAGCGGCTGGCCGCCGATCCGGACCAGGACCGAGCCGATGGCCGGGCCGAGGACCGCGCCCAGGCTCGTCACCGCGGTGAGCCAGCCGAGGCTCCGGGTCCGGTCCTCGGGGGCGCTCACGTCGGCCACGTAGGCCTGCACCACGCCGATGGTGCCGCCGCCGGTGCCCTGGACCAGGCGCGCCACGAGGAGGGCGGTCACCGAGCCGGCCAGCGCGAAGATGGCGTAGCCGAGCGCGGTCACGAGGAGGCCCACCACGATCACCGGCCGGCGGCCGCGCCGGTCGGACACCCGGCCCCACGCGGGGGCCATCAGCAGCTGGGCGAGGGAGAAGGCCGAGACGATGACCCCCACCGTGGCGGCGGAGGCGCCGTACTTCGTGGCGTAGAAGGGGAGGAGGGGGATGATCATCGTCACCCCCACCATGTCCACGAACGCGGTGACGAACAGGACGAGGAGGCGGCTCACCGCTCCGGCGGCACCCCCACGCGCGCGATCCAGTTGCGGTCATCGATCCGGACGAAGACCAGCTCCTTTCCCCCCAGCACCCAGCGCGCGCCGGTCTCGCGCTCCGGAGAGTCGGTGAGCCAGCGGCTCGAGCCGTCCGCCGGGTTCACCAGCGCGAGGTCGGTGGTCACCCGGCCCTCGCGGGCGGCGATGACGACGAGCCCCGCGCCGTCGGGCGACCAGGCGCCGGGAATGGTGTTGCGTCCGACCGAGATGCGCCGGCCGTCGCCTCCGGCGGTCGGGACCAGCATGGTCCCGGTGCCCGCCGCGCCCTCGTCCACCTGCAGCGCCACGCTGTCACCCGCCGGCGAGAAGGCCTGGTACGTCAGGTCGAGGAGCGACGAGGCGTCCCACACGACGCGGGGCGTGCCGCCACTCGCCGGCACCGCGACCAGCCTGCTCCTCCCGGCGGGGCCCGAGTAGTCCCCCACGAAGAGCTCGTCCCGGAGCGGGTGCTTCCAATAGGCGAAGGCGTTGCCGAGCGCCGTGACCGCCCGGGATTCGCCCCCGGCGGCCGGTATCGCATGGACGTCGCCGAGCTGGCCGCCCTCGGCGCCATAGGCCATGTAGAAGATCGTCCGCCCGTCCGTGGACCAGTTCGGCGCCTGCTCCGGGCCGGCTGTGTGGGTCAGCCGGGTCGGTTCACCACCCGCGGCCGGCACCGTCCAGATGTCGCCCAGGCCCGCCCGGTCGGAGGCGAAGGCGACCGTGGCGGCGTCGGGCGACCACCTGGCCCAGCCGTTCTGGCCGTTCCCCGCGACCAGCGCCCGCGGCTCGCCCCCGGCGAGGGGGAGCACGTGGAGGTCCGTCACGCCACCGCCCCGGACCACGCTGTAGATCAGTTCGCGCCCGTTCGGGGAGGGCACTGGGGCGCCGGTCCGGTCGCCTTCCGGCGTGAGCCGGCGCTCCGAGCCCGAGGCGGGATCCAGCGCCCAGAGCGAGGAGGCGGGCCGGTTGGCGGTGAAGGCGAGGAC
>JAICEH010000222.1 GCA_025924275.1 Gemmatimonadales bacterium
GGCTCCCTGCACGGCGATGGTGTTCGTATGGAGCTACCTGACCGATGGCGATCCGGCGTACACGCTGGCCCAGGTGGCGGTGAATGACCTGATCATGCTGGTGCTGTTCGCGCCGATCGTGATGCTGCTCCTGGGCGTGGCCGACGTGGTGGTGCCCCGCGAGGTGCTGGTGACGTCGGTGGTGGTCTTCATCGTGATCCCGCTCGCGGCGGGGTGGCTCTCGCGGGTGCTCCTGGTGCGGGCCCGGGGGCGGGAGTGGTTCGAGGCCCGGTTCCTGGCGGCGTTCAAGCCGGTCACCATCGCGGCGCTGCTGGCCACCCTGGTGCTCATCTTCGCCTTCCAGGCGGAGAACCTGCTGGGGAACTGGTTCGCGGTGCTGCTGATCGCGGTGCCGATCGTGCTGCAGGTCTACTTCAACTCCTCGCTCACCTACCTCCTGATGCGCCGGCTCCGGGTGCCGCACGACGTGGCGTCCCCCGGTGCGCTCATCGGGGCGAGCAACTTCTTCGAGCTGGCGGTGGCGGTGGCGATCACGCTCTTCGGTCCCACGTCGGCGGCCGCGCTGGCCACGGTGGTGGGGGTGCTGGTGGAGGTGCCGGTGATGCTGTCGGTGTGCCGGATCTGCGTCGGCACCCGGGCGTGGTACGCCAGGGGAGCGGGGAGCGGGGAGCAGGGAGCGGCGGGGGTGCGGTGAGGCCGGTTCCCGGTCCCCCGGTCCCGGTTCATCGCTCCCCGAGGATCTTGACCACCACCCGCTTCTTCCGCTGGCCGTCCCACTCCCCGTAAAACACCCGCTGCCAGGGCCCGAGGTCGAGCCTGCCGGCGGTGACCGGCACGATCACCTCGTGCCCCACGGTGAGGCTCCGGAGGTGGGCGGCGGCGTTGTCCTCGCCGGTGTCATTGTGCCGATAGCGCTCCGGGTCCCAGGGCGCGACACTGTGCTCCAGCCAGTGCAGGATGTCGTGCCAGAGGCCGGGCTCGTGGTCGTTCACGAACACCGACGCCGAGATGTGCATCGCGGAGACCAGGGCGAACCCCTCGCGGATGCCGCTCGCCTCGAGCTGGGCCTCCACCTCGCCGGTGATGTCGATGATCTCCCGGCGACGCCGGGTCTCGAACCAGAGGTAGTGGGTGTGGGAGGGCATGGGAGTCGGGAAGGCGGGAAGGCGGGAAGTTGGGAAGTCGGGAAGTTGAAACCGAGTAAGCCCTGTCGTCGTGCCGTCGTACCGTCGTACCGTCGTACCGTCGTACCGTCGTACCGTCGTCCCGTCGTCCCGTCGTCCCGTCAAGCTGTCGTCCCCGCCGCCCGCCGCCCCGCCTCCACGTCCACCCGGGTGAGGAGCAGGCCGCCGATCACGAAGAACGCCGCGAGCGCCAGGATCGCCCCCCGGCTCGAGCCCAGGGCCCAGGCCACGCCGCTGAAGACGGCGGGACCGAGGATGCCGGCGAACTTCTCGAACACGGCGAAGAGGCCGAAGAACTCGCCGCTCCGGTCCTTGGGGATGAGCGAGGCGAAGAGCGAGCGGGAGAGCGCCTGCACCCCGCCCTGGACCATCCCCACCAGCATCGCCAGCGCGAAGAACTCCCGCGCCGAGTCCATCCGCCAGCCCAGGATGGTGATGCCCACGTAGACCAGCACGCCGAGGAGGATGGCGCGCTTGGTGCCGAGCCGTCCGGCGAGGGCGCCGTACAGGAAGGCGAACGGGACCCCGACGAACTGCACCAGCAGCACCGCGGTGATCATCCCGGTGCGATCGATGCCGATCTCCTCGCCATAGATGGTGGCGAGCCGGATGATGGTGACCACCCCGTCGTTGTAGATGACGAACGCGACCAGCATCGCGAGCGCCTGGGGGTAGCGCCGGAGCTCGGCGGCCAGGTCGCGGAGCCGTCTCAGGCCGGCCTTCACCGCGGAGCCGCCGGCCAGTTCGCCGGGGCGGAGCGAGGCGGGCGGCTCCGGCACCCTCCGGAACAGCGGGATGGAGAAGCCCACCCACCAGACCGCCGTGGCCACGAAGGCGGCGCGGGTGAGCGCGGCACTGGTGGCACCGGGCAGCGTCCCGTCGGGCCCGAGGAGGCCGAAGGCGCCGGGGGCGAGCTGCGGGAGGAGGCAGAGCAGCAGGAAGATCCCGCCGCCCAGGTACCCGAACGCGTACCCCGTGGTGGAGAGCCGGTCCACGTCCTTCCCGCCCACGTGGGGGAGGAGCGCGTCGTAGAAGACGAAGCTCCCGTTCACCCCGATGTTGGCCAGGATGAAGAGCCCCGACGCGAGGAGGAGGTCGCCCTCCCGCACCAGGGCCATCGCCGCCACCGCCGCCGCCCCGAGGGCGAGGAACCCGGCGAGCTGCCGCTTCTTGTTGGCGCGGAAGTCGGCGATGGCGCCGAGGAGCGGTGCCAGGACCGCGATGAGGACGAGCCCCGCCGTGGTGGTGAGGCCGAAGAGGAAGGTGGCCCGCGGCCGGGGCAGGCCGGCCGCCGCGACCGAGGCGTAGTAGATGGGGAAGAGCGCGGTCACGATGGTCGTGTACATCGCGCTGTTGGCCCAGTCGTACGTCGCCCACGCGCGACGCGCGGGGGTGTCGAGCGCCAGGCGTTCCCGGAGCGGCCGGCTCACCCGGTGCCCGGGGGCGGCGGGCCGGTCGGCACCCGGCCCACCCCGCCGGGCCGGGCATAGCCCTCGGCCACGCGCGCGTTGAGCGCCCGGGGCGAGAGCCGCGTGGCCCAGGCCGCAAGCCGCGCGAGGAGGCCGGTGATGGCGAGGCTCCGGTCCCGCTCGTAGGCGCGCAGCGCGCAGGCGGCCACCGACTCCGGGCTCACCATCAGCCAGGCCGGCGGCTGGCCCGGGAAGTGGTTCGCGGCGAAGAAGGGCGTGGCGACGGGACCGGGACAGACCACGGTGCAGCGGACGCCGGTGCCGCGGAGCTCGACGTGGAGCGCCTCGCTCCAGCTCACCAGGAAGGCCTTGCTGGCGCCGTAGGCGGCGGTCCAGGGCAGCCCCTGGAAGGCGGCGGTGGAGGCGATGTTGAGGATGCCGCCCCGGCGGCGCAGCAGCATCCCGGGGAGGAGGCGGGCGGCCAGCTCCATCGGGGCGGCGGCGTCCACCTGCAGCACGGCGGCGAGGTCGCCGGGGGCCACGTCCTGCACCCGCCCGTGGCCGGAGATGCCGGCGTTGTTCACCAGGTGATCCACCA
>JAICEH010000223.1 GCA_025924275.1 Gemmatimonadales bacterium
CGGCTGAGGGGGCCGCGTCGGGGGAGCGGGCCCCTCTCCCCTCTCCCCGCTCCCCGCTTCCCACTCCCCTCCCCCCGCCATGAACCTCGAACTCGTCACCATCGGCACCGAACTCCTCCTCGGTTTCACCGTGGACAGCAACGGCGCCGAACTGGGCCGGGCGCTCGCGGCGGTCGGGGTGCGCGTGGTCCGGCGGACCACGGTCGGGGATGGGGTCGACGAGGTGCGGGACGCAGTGGCGGCCGCGCTCGGCCGCACCGGGGCCGTGCTCACGACCGGCGGGCTCGGCCCCACCCGGGATGACCTCACCAAGGAGGTCGTGTCCGGGCTGTTCGGCCAGCCGCTCGAGTTCCGCGAGGATCTCTGGGAGGCGCTCGTCGAGCGCTACCGGCGCGTGGGCCGGGTCCCTGCGGAGAACAACCGCTGCCAGGCGGAGGTGCCGCGCGGGGCCACGGTGCTGGTGAATCGGTGGGGCAGCGCACCGGGCCTCTGGATCGAGGGGCGGATCCCCGGGAGCGGAGCGTCCGGGCTGGCCATCCTGCTGCCGGGGGTGCCGCGCGAGATGCGGAAGCTGCTCGAGCACGAAGTCCTGCCCCGGCTCGCCCCGCGCGGCGCGGGGCGGGTGGTGCGCTCGCGCACGCTGCGCACGACCGGGATTCCCGAGTCGTCCCTCGCGGAGCGGATCGGCCACGTCGAGCCGACGATCGCGCCCCTCACCCTCGCCTACCTCCCCGGGACGACCGGCGTCGACCTCCGGGTGACCGCCTGGGACCTGGACGAGGCCGAGGCCGACCGGCGGCTCGCCGCGGCGATGGAGCTGCTGGAGGAGCGCGCCCCCGGCGCCTTCGGCCGGGACGACGCCGACCTGGCGGCCGTGCTCCTCGCCCGGCTCCGGGCGCTCGGGCAGACCGTCGTCACGGCCGAGTCGTGCACCGGCGGGATGGTGGGCGCCCGCATCACGAGCGTCCCCGGCAGTTCGGCGGCGTTCCTGGGCGGGGTCGTCGCCTACCACAACCGGATCAAGCAGTCCGCGCTGGGCGTGCCGGTTTCGGTGCTCGAAGCCCACGGCGCAGTCTCGGAAGCCGTGGCGACGGCCATGGCGGAGGCCGCCCGCACCCGGCTCGGGGCCGACTGGACCATCGGGCTTACCGGCGTCGCGGGACCGGACGGCGGAACGGCCGAGAAGCCCGTGGGCCTGGTCTGGGTGGCGATCGCCGGGCCCGACGGTACCACTGCGCGCGAGCTCCGCCTCTTCGGCGACCGCGAGGAGGTCCGGGTCCGGGCGACGGAGGCCGCCCTCGCCCTGCTGCTCGCGCGTCTGCCACAATGACGCACTGTTCAGGCACAGTGGCTGCTATATTCCGGTCGAGCATTCCCAAGGGGAGACCGTGATCCAGCACGATGACGCCCCGGAGTCGGCCGAGTCGCCGACGCCCGGGGTCGAGGAATTCGAGCCCACCTCGACCGCGGCCGGGGGGTTGTCCGGGGTGCCTGCCGAGCCCGCAGCCGGCGCGGTCCGCCGGCTGGAGGAGCAGTTGGAGGAGGCGCGGGACCGGCAGCTCCGGCTGGCCGCCGAGTTCGACAATTACCGGAAGCGGGTGAGCCGCGAGCGGATCGAGCTGGCCGACAGGGCCCAGGCGCAACTCACCGTGCGGCTCATCGAGTCGCTCGACGACCTGGATCGGGTGGTCTCCGCCGAGCACCAGGGGCTCACCGTGGACGGGCTCCGTGAGGCCGTGCAACTGGTCGAGCGGAAGCTCTGGAAGGAGCTGCAGGCGGCCGGCCTCGAGCGGGTGGACCCCGTGGGCCAGCCCTTCGATCCCGCCTTCCACGAGGCGGTGTCGGTGCTGCCGCCGCCCTCACCGGAGCAGGACCACCTGGTGAGCGCCACGTTCCAGGCCGGATACCGGTTCAAGGGGGCGCTGGTCCGGCCCGCGAGGGTCCAGGTCTACTCGAGCGCAGGCCACGCCTGACCGTGGCCGCGAAGGACTTCTACCAGGTCCTGGGCGTCCCCGACAGCGCGGGCCAGGACGAGATCAAGAAGGCCTATCGCCGGCTGGCGAAGCGCTACCATCCCGACGCCAATCCCAACGATCCGGCGGCTGCGGAGCGCTTCAAGGAAATCTCCGAGGCCCACACCGTCCTGAGCGACGCGGAGAAGCGCAAGCAGTACGACCGCATGCGCAAGCTCGGGGCGTTCGAGACCCCACGGGGACCGCGGGGCGGTGCGCGCGGGCCGGCCGGCGCGGAGGAGGCCTTCGACCTCGGCGGCCTGGGCGGGCTCGGGGACATCTTCTCGTCCATCTTCGGCCGGGCGCGCCGGGAGGAGGAGCGGGGGGAGCAGCTGGAGGCGGTGGTCGAGGTGCCGTTCCGTGTGGCGATGCGGGGCGGCAAGGTGCCGGTGACGCTGCCGGTGACCGAGACCTGCGGCACCTGCCACGGCGGCGGAGCGGCGCCCGGGGCCACCACCGCCACCTGCACCGAGTGCGGCGGGAAGGGAACCATCTCGTTCGGGCAGGGGAGCTTCGCCGTGCAGCGGCCCTGTCCGGTCTGCCGCGGGCGCGGGACGATTCCCTCGGAGCGCTGCCCCACCTGCGGCGGTCAAGGGGAGGTGCGCACCGAGCGCCGGGTGACGATCACGGTCCCGCCCGGTACGGAGACGGGCACCCGGATCCGGCTCAAGGGGCAGGGCGCCCCCGGAAAGGCCGGCCGGCCGGCCGGCGACCTCGTCGTCACCTTCCAGGTCCAGCCCGACCGGTTCTTCCGCCGGGAAGGGCTCGACGTGGTGTGCGAGGTGCCGATCAACCTGGTCCAGGCGGCCCTGGGCACGCGGATCCGCGTCCGGACGCTGGACGAGAAGAAGATCGTCCTCCGGATCCCGCCCGGGACGCAGCCGGGGCGGCGGTTCCGGCTCCGGGGCCAGGGGGTGCAGAAGGGCGAGCGGGTGGGCGACCAGCTGGTTCAGGTACAGGTGGTGGTGCCCGAGAAGCTCGGGCCGGAGGCGGAGGAGGCGATGAAGGCGTTTGCCGAGAAGGCAGGGCTGAGGCACTAGGGGAGCGGGGAGCGGGGAGCGGGGAGAGGAGCCCGCTCCCCGCGCCCCCCCAAGCCCCACACCCGCACCACCAGCCCCCCATGCGTCGCCACCACCGGCGCCACCCGCGCGGGCGGGCGC
>JAICEH010000224.1 GCA_025924275.1 Gemmatimonadales bacterium
CGCGCGGGCCTCGGGCAGGTCGCCGGCGTCGATCAGGTCGCCGGTCACCTCCCACAGCTGGTTCCGGACCGCCGCCGGATTCCCGGTGCGCCGGGCCCGCTCGAGTCTCCTCTGCCCCAGCGCGACGGCGGCGGCCGGGTCGCGGCGCATCCGGGCCTGCCACAACTCGGTCAACTCCACCCAGGGCGCGAACCGGCTCCCGAGGCCGCGGGCGTCCGCGACCCACGCGGTCAGCACCCGGTTCCCCGCATCGTATTCACCGAGCGTCTGCAGCAGAGTGCCTTCACCGCGCCGGGCCGTCAGCGCCTGCGGGGTGCTCGCCCGGCCGATGTGGTGGAGGATGGCGGTGGCCCGCCGGGTGGCGTCCAGGGCTTCGCGCCACCGCTGCTGCAGGCGGAACTGGTCTGCTAGCTCCAGGAGGGCATCGGCGAAGGCCGTCGAGGCGGTGTCCCCCGACCCCTCCCCGAGCGCGACGGCCGCGGACGCGAGACCGAGGGCCGAATCACGAAGCCCTTCGAGACCGGCGGCACGGGCCTCCGCCAGGAGGCATTCGACCGGGATCCGGCCGCCGGTGAGGGGGCGCCCTGCGAGCGCGCCCCTCACGGCTTCAAGGTGTTCCCGGACCCCCGGGAGGTCCCGCTCGACCTTGGCGAGACGCCGCGCGAGCGCGCACCCCGCGAGGGCCTGCGACTCGGCATCGCCGCTCGCGACGGCAAACGCCAGGGCGCGCTCGAGGAGCGCGCGCTGCGGGAGGAGATCGGACAGCGCATCGTACTGATCACCCAGTTCCACCATCATCCGCGACACGAAGCGAGGGTCCGCGCGGTAGTCGCGCTCCAACAGCTCACGGGCGCGGTCGAGCAGCTCGATCGTGCCCAGCCTCTCGCCGGAAGGCCCCATGGTGGCCAGCAGGGACTGCATGAACCCGCTCGAGGCCATCGCGCGCCGTTCCTCGAAGACCGCCCGATCCCGCTGGACCTGCGCCGCGTCGCGCTCCCGCTCGGCACGCAGCATCTCGCGGGTGGTCACCCACGTGGCGCCGAGCAGGGTGGCGACCACCAGTCCCGCCGTGCCGACCAGCACCCGATTGCGCCGCAGGTACTTGCGGACGAGGTACGCGGCCGATTCCGGCCGTGCCCGGACCGGCTGGTGTGTCCGGTGCCGCTCGAGGTCCGCGGCGAGTTCCGCCACGCTCGGGTAGCGCTCCCCCGGCTCCTTGCGAAGGGCCCGGGCGACGATGACGTCCAGATCGCCCCGCAGGAGGCGCCGGAGCGCGTGGGGCGTGAGCCCAAACGTGGCGGCGTGGCGTCCGGCCTCCTCCTCGGGCCATCCCGGTGACGGCAGCACGGCGTCACTGGGACGCATCGGATCGCGCTCCAGCGTGGTCCGGAGGAAGTCCGCCGGCGTGCGACAGTCGTATCCCGTGGGATGCCGGCCGGTGAGCAGGACGTGCAGCAGCAGCCCGAGGGCGTACACGTCTGCGGCGGTGGTCACGGGGACCTCGCGGACCTGTTCGGGCGAGGCAAACTCGGGCGTGAGTGCGTGGGTGGTCTGGGCGGGCGCGTCCGCCGCGCCGTCCTCCACCAGCCGGGCGATGCCGAAGTCCAGCAGCTTGACCCGGCCGTCCCCGGTCACCAGCACGTTGGCCGGCTTGATGTCCCGGTGGACCACCAGCGAGCCGTGCGCCGCGCTTACCGCGGCGCAGACCTGCAGCATGAGCCGCAGGCGCCCGTCGAGCGGCAGCCCCTGGTCAGCACAATGCCGGTCGAGGCGGACGCCATCCACGTGCTCGAGGACCAGGTACGGCTGCCCCGCCGCGGTGACTCCGGCGTCGAGGAGCCGGGCGATGTTGGGATGGTCGAGCCGGGCGAGGAGCGTGGCCTCCCGCTGGAAGCGCTCCACCCGGCCGGGACCGAGCGTGCCGAGGTGGAGGAGCTTGATCGCGGCCGCGCCTTCGAACACCCCGTCGCTGCGGCGCCCGAGCCAGACGGTGCCCATGCCGCCCTCGCCGAGAAGCCGCTCGAGGGTGTAGGGCCCGATGACCTGCCCGCCCAGGGCGGGCGGCGCCCGGAGGACGTCGGCGAGGCCGAGGCCGTCGAGGGTCGGCAGATCGACGTCCTCCGCGGCGAGCAACGCCTCGACCAGCCGCGCTACCGCGGGGCGGTCGGTGCGGATGCGCGCGAGGATGCTCCCCCGCCCCGTGGCGGGGCTGTCGAGGACCTCGTCGAGGAGGGGCTGGGCCTCCTGCCACAGGGTCGGGTCGAGTGGCGCCATCGGTCGGTCGCGACTCCGGGGCTCCGGGAAGGTGGATCCGTCCACGGAGGGGGAACGCGATCCGGCCGGATCAGCCGCCACGGGACGTCAGTCCGCGGTGGCGATCAGGTGGCGCAGCAGCAGGCGGGCCTTGCGCCAGTCGCGCTGGAGGGTCCGCTCGGACGCCCCGCGGAGGCCGGCGATCTCCACCAGCGACAACCCGCAGAACACGTGCAGGTCCACGAGCTGGGCGGTGGCCGGGTCGAGGCGATCCACCTCCTCCATCGCCGCGGCCAGGCTCTCGACGGCGGGCTCCCGCGGCCCCTCCGCCACGAGCTCGGTCTGGTCGGCCCCGAGCAGGTGGTACTCACCGCCGCGCTTCTTGGTCCGGCGGCGACGGGCGTAGTCGATGACCAGGCTGCGCATCGCCCGCGAGGCGTAGGCGAGGAACCGGCCGCGGTCGGCGAAGCGGTCGCCGTCGAGATCGCGCAACTTGAGGTAGGCCTCGTGCACCAGGGTGGTGGTGCCGAGGGAGCCCCCCGGGGGGAGTCCGTGCACGTGGCGGGCGGCGAGCCGGTGCAGCTCGCCGTACAGGGACGCGAAGAGGGCGTCCACATCGCGGAAGGGCGCGGCCTCGGTCGGCCGGCCGGGGATGGGGTCCAGGGGGATTCCCGGGGTCGGAACCGCCCGAGCGTACCGCTTCGTGGGGGGGTCCGCAAGATGGAACGCGAAACCGCCCCGGGGGTCTCCCCCGGGGCGGCTCCGCCTTCGACGTTCGACCTTCGACCGCCTAGTACATCCCGCCCATGCCGCCCGGGGGCGCCGCGGGCGCCGGCTTCTCCTCCTTCCGCTCGACC
>JAICEH010000225.1 GCA_025924275.1 Gemmatimonadales bacterium
GCCCTGCGCCGCCCCCGCCGCCGCCCGTGCCGCGCGACGAGCTCTTCCCCGGCGAGCCGCCGCGGCCGGGGGCCCGGCTCCCCGCCGCCGCGCCCCCTCCGGGCCGGCCGGCCGGGGCGGTGCGCGCGGCCGGGGTCCCGCTCACCGCCGGGGCCACCGCCGTGCCCGAGGTGGGGCGCAACGATCCCTGTCCCTGCGGCTCGGGGAAGAAGTACAAGAAGTGCCACGGGGCGAACCGGTAGGCGAACGGGCCCGGGAGATTCCCGGGCCCGCTGCCCATCCGGGGCGGATGGTGCGCCGGCGTCAGTCGAGGGCGATCGGCTGATTGGCCCCGCCGTCGGCGGCGATCACGTAGTCCGCGACCCGGCGCCCGAGCGCCTGCCCCACCTCGCAGTCGAAGCGGTAGTGCAGGCCGCCGTACATCCGTGACAGTCCCGCCGCCACCACCATCTCCTCCAGCTGCCCCCGCTCCGACGGGACGGCCCGGCCCAGCACCCGGGTGAAGGAGGCGGTGTTGCAGGAGTGCCCGCTGGTGTAGGACGGGTGGTTCGGCAGCCCGATCGGCAGGGTGATCGCCGGGTCCGCGCCGGAGGGCCGGACCAGCCAGTAGGCGAACTTCGCGTCCCAGCAGGCGATCATCGCGTCGAAGGCGGCCATGTTGGCGTAGGCCAGGATGTGGGCCGCCTCCCGTTCCGTCCGGCGATGTGCCTTGATCAGGTCCACGGCGACCTCGTTGAGGTAGGAAGCCGCCTTGGCTGCCCAGAACTGGGCCAGCGCCAGCTGCTCCGGCGTCCGCGTGTCCGAGAGCTGGCGGATCTCGGCCAGGTCGGCCAGGAAGGCGGGCGAGCCGAAGGCCGGGGGCGGCGGCGGGCGGAACTGGTCCTCGGAGGTCAGGAAGAAGGGCCGGGTCCCGTAGAGCGCCTTGACCGGCGGGGTCGCGGGGTTGGTGCTGCTGGTCCAGTACTCGGGCCCCACCGGGGCCGCGGGAGGCTGCGCGACGTTGAAGTTGTCGGCCGCCGCGTAGGCCGCCACCTCCGCGCCGACGGTGCGGCCAATGGCCTCGCCCGCCACGCGGTCCGTCCGTGTCTCACCCGGCCACGAGACGGCGGCCAGCTGCGCGTCCAGGGTCGCCTCGAAGGACGCGGCGTCCTGGGGGAAGAACCCGGAGAGGACCACCGCCGAGGCCGCGGCCGCCGCGGCGGCGGCCGACGGCGGCCGGCCGCCGCCCCGCGCCCGGTCCGCCGCGACGATGGCGTTGTGCTGCGCGACCGAGAGGTACGCGAGGATGCGGAGCGTCGCGTGCGGGGCCACGACCGAGCGGGCGGCCATCGTGGCCCGGGCGGTGGCGTTCCACCCGACGCTCGAGCCGGCCTCCCAGAACTTGATGGCGGCCTCCTCGACCGCCGGCGCGCTCGGCGCGGTCGGCTCCTGGTCGGCGCAGGCGGCGGCGCCGAGCGCGAGGAGCAGTGCAGGGACGATGTTCCTGGAGTGGATCATGGCTCGACTCCTTGGGATGATGCATCCCGGACGGTCCCGGTCGAGGCTCGAACGGGTGGATCCGGTGATGGAACATCCGGCGGAGTCGCCAACCGCTGGTCAGCAGGGACTCAAGCGGGGATCAATCAGGCGGGGCGGCCCGTAGTCGCGGTCCGGCAGTGAGCCGTTACCGCGTGAGACCCTCCTCGGGGTGGTACAGCGACCGGATTCGCTGAGCCCGGAAGACGTAGCCCGCGTCACCCTCCACCTGCCACGTGCGGGCGCCCTCGGCGTCGTACTCCTCGAGACGGCCCCCGTCGCCATAGGCCACCAGCAGCCCGCCGCCGGGCAGGAGCTGGGTCGTGCCGCCCAGGTTGGCGCGGGTCGCCGGGATCGGGCTGTAGGTTCCAGTGAGGCTCGCGGTGCGGGCCCCGGCGTCGAGCATCCAGCGCTCGCCCCGGCTGCTCTCGGCCTCGCCGAAGTTGTCGAGCAGGCTGAGGCCGCCCTCGGGCGTGACCCGCAGGCCGTGCTGCCGGAGGAATGGTGCGCCGGCGGTGGGGAAGGTGAACTGGTTCCGGAGGCCCCCCATGCGCCACAGGACCTCTCCGGTCCGGGTGGCCACCTTGGTCACCTCGCTCAGGCTGCGGAACGAAAGGTAGAGGTTCCCCTCGGCGTCGAGGTCGAGCGCGTTGCCGTGGGTCCAGTTCACCGCCGGGCCGCTGCGCTCCGCCGCCGGGAGGTCGGTCAGCGCGAAATGGTCGAACGCGCTCCACTGGAAGCGGACGTCGCCCCCCGGGCCGAGGTGCTGCACGACGGTGCCGGTCACCGAGGCGCCGGCCTGGCCGCCGATCGCGGTCAGGTCCATCACGCGGGTCTCGTCACACAGGATCCAGTACCCGCCGTCCGGCTCGACCAGCACGTCGTGGAACCTGGGCCGGAACCCGCCGGCGCACCCGAGCATCCTGGTCACCCGGCCAAGGACGTCGAATTCGACCAGCGGCTCGACGTCGAGGGGGTCGGCGGTGCCCGGCCGGGCGACGAACCGCCCGTTCGGCTGGGCCTGGAAGTTGAGGCTCGGTCCGTCCGGGAAGCGGAGGTACCAGACCACCCGCCCGCCGTTGTCGATCACGACGCCATACGGGCCGGTCGAGAAGAGGACGTACCCGGGCGAGGGGGCCGGTCCGCCGGCGTGGAACTGCGGGAGGTCGGCTGGCAGCGCCCCTGTGGTGAGGGCCAGGGTGTCGCTCGAGGCGCTCGCGCCGCCGCCGAAGGCCACGACGAGCAGGCGGTACTCGGTCTCCGGCAGGAGGCCGAGCACCGGGAGCTCGATCGGCCCCGCGGCAGGCTGCACGGCCGGCGTGACCCGGTCGAGCGCGCCACCGGACACGCCGAACCGCACCACCACGCTGTCCGCGTCCCGCACGGAGGCGGTGGCGAGGGCCGCCAGCACGCTGGAGGGCGCCGCAGTCACCGCCGCGGCCTCGACCACCGGGACCGGCACCTCCGGCGGGCTCGTGGACTCCCCGGCGCAGCCGGCCAGGGCGGCGGGGAGCAGGAAGATTCGAGGACGCATGCCGGCCTCCCCGCTCACGGACCGCAGGTGACGGGGAAGGCC
>JAICEH010000226.1 GCA_025924275.1 Gemmatimonadales bacterium
AGGCTGCCGAGGAACTGGCGCCCGGTGGCCACCCGCTGCCCGGGGAGCTCGAGTGCCACCTCGCCGTAGGTGTTCTTGAGGTTCGAGGTGATGGTCCCCGCTCCGAGGTTCGCCCAGCGCCCGACAACCGAATGGCCGACGAAGCCGTCGTGGCTCTTGTTCGCGTAGCCCAGGAAGACCGACGCGGCCACCTCCCCGTGGATGCGGCACTCCGGCCCGAGGACCGAGCCGCGCACCGACCCGCCCAGCACCCTCGTGCCGGGTCCGACGAAGAGCGGTCCCTCGAGCCGCGTGCCGGCGCGGACTTCCGCCCCCTCCTCGATCACGATGGCTCCTGCCCGCACGTCGAAGACGACGCCGGGCTCGACCAGTTCGCTCAGGAGCAGGATGTCACCCGGGTCGCCCAGGACGATGGAGCCGGGGGGCAGCTCCAGGCTGCCGCCCTCGGCGAGCGAGCCCTGACAGTCCGGGGCGAGGAAGAGCTCGAGTGCGGTGAGGAGGTCCCAGGCACCCTCGAGCAGCACCCCGCCGATCTCGGTTTCCTCGCCCTCCGCATCGTCCGGCCCGCCCCAGGTGGCGCCGTCCGCCACGACCCAGCCGACGGTCCGCCCCTCGTGCACCAGGCGGCCGGAGTCGGGCAGCTCGAGGGGCTCGCCGCTCGGGGCGAACCACGCTGCCGCGACGAGCGCCGGCCCCGCCACGGACTGCTCCGTCGCGATGGGGGGCACGCCGTCCTCGGCGAATGCGTCCACGTGCCCACCGAGGAGGGCCGCGGTTTCGAGTCCCGTCACCGCCTCCCATCGCTCGCGGATGCGCCAGACGCCGGCGCGGAGCTCGGCCACGGGGCGGCATCCGGCGAACGGCGCCCAGCGCGGTCCGGGCTCGGGCTCGAGGAGGAGCAGGCGGGTCACGGCAGCTCGCGGACGTCGGGGGGAAGGGAATCGAGGACCCGCTTCAGGTCGGCCGCCAGGCTCCGGTGCAGCACCAGCACGCGCCCGTTCGCGCGGACCACGACGAGGTCCCGTACCCCGGCCACCACCACCGGCTCGCCATCGGCCCAGACGACGCAATCGTGTGCCTCGTGCAAGTAGGCCGCCCCGACGGCCACGTTCCCGTCCGCGTCGCGGGCGCGCACCCGGCCCAGGGCATCCCAGGTCCCGATGTCATCCCAGGGAAAGGCGCCCGCCACGACCGCCACCCGGTTGCTCCGCTCCAGCACGCCCACGTCGATCGACACGGGCGTCACGGCCGCGAAAAAGCCCTCCACGTCGCCGGCATCCAGTCTGGGGAGATGGGGAGCGAGTTCCGGGGCGTGTGCCGCCGCTTCGGCCAGGAGTCGGTCCGCCGTCCAGGCGAAGAGCCCGGTGTTCCACAGCGCCCCGCCGGCGAGCAGGTCGAGGGCACGGGCGGCGTCGGGCTTCTCGGTGAAGTGGGCCACGTGCCGCGCGGACTCGTCCAGCGCCGGCCCGGGAACGATGTATCCGTACCCGGTCTCGGGGCGGGAGGGAACCACCCCGACCGTCACGAGGCGATCATGACGTCGCGCCGCGTCCAGCGCCTGGGCGGCGGAGCCGCGAAAGGCCTCGTCGTCGCCGATGGCCCAGTCGGCGTGCATCGCGAGGATCTCGGCCCCCGGATCCCGCTGCCGGACCTCGTGGGTGCCCCACACCAGGGCCGGCGCGGTCGAGGCGGCGCGCGGCTCGACCAGGACGTTCTCCCGGGGAAGCCCCAGGAGCGGCTGGAGTCGCGGTGCCAGGGCCGCTCCGGTGAGGAGCAGGGTCCGCTCCGGGGGTATCAGGCCTTCGAGCCGCCCGACCGCCTCCTCGGCGGTGGACCGGCTCCCGCTCAGGGGCAGGACCTGCTTCGGATTCGACGGGGTGCTGAGGGGCCAGAAGCGGCTGCCGGAACCGCCGGCGAGGAGCAGTGCCCAGCGCATCAGGGGGGCGGGGCCCGCTCAGATCAGGGCGGCCAGGGCGTCGCCCTGGCGCTCGAGATCGAAGAGGAGCACGCCGGCATTGGTGCCGGGGGCGGCGAGCACCACCAGCCCCGTCTCGCCCGGGCCAGGAAGGACGGCGGCCATTCCCCCGGCATATTCGGCGGCGAGGAGCCGCAGCGGGCCCCGTCCCGTGGCCGGGCCGAGGGCCCGGGCGCGCTGGAGGAGGGTGGCGCCGAGCGCCGCCAGCTCCTCCCAGTCGGAGGGCGAACCGGAGTGCGCGATCGGAAGCCCCTCGTCACTGACGAGGAGAACGGTGGCCACATCGGGACGCGCGGCGAGCCGGTCGAGATGGGCGCGCAGGTCGGACATGGATTCCGGGAGCGGGGAAGGGTTGGCGCAACGTAGGGATGGCGGAGGCCGAAGTCAAGAAAACACGGTGGGTTGACCCCTCTCAGCGCGGCCGGGTAAACTTCCCGCGTGCCGCGCCTCCGCCACCTGCTGGCCGCCGCGGCGGTGGCGCTCGCCACCGCCTGCGACGACCCGAACGAACTGCCCGACGCGACGTTCCAGAACGTCGTCGACACGGTCACGATCAACGCCGTCCGGGGCACCCCGCCCAACGCGCCGGCGGGCTTCGACCTGGTCGACTCGCGGCCAGTCCGCCTCGACCAGACCATCGCCTTCGACTTCCTGTTCGACTTCACCGACGATCTCGAACCGGTGTTCGTGCCCATCGACCTGCTGGGGCTGGTCGCCGAGGGCTCGGTCCCTCCGGGGTTCATCCCCCAGACGGTTCCCTTCGAGGCGATCGAGGAGGCGGTCCGGAACGGGTATTCGCAGGGCGACACCCTCCGGATCACGGAGGGGGACGTCCTGATGGCGCGCTCGCGGCTCACCTGCTCGAGCTACGGTGGACTCCCGCTCTACGGCAAGCTCCACATCATCGACGTGGACTCCACGGCCCGACAGGTCACCTTCGAGCACCTCGTCGACCTCAACTGCGGCTACCTGGGGCTCTCGCCCGGGCTGCCCCAGCGGTAGGCCGATGATCGACGTGCGGCGCCTCCGCGCCGACCCCGACGGCGTCCGTGCGGCGCTGGCGCGGCGGGGGGACCCGTCGGTCCTCGCGGCGCTCGACC
>JAICEH010000227.1 GCA_025924275.1 Gemmatimonadales bacterium
CGCGCGAGACCCTGATCCTGCCCCGTGGCACCGAGACGATCGAGGTCGGCGGCCGGTTCATCATCCCGGGGCTGATCGACGCCCACACCACGGTCGCCGCCTGGGCGATCCCGCGCTACCTCGAGTTCGGGGTGACGACCGTGCGGGACCTCCACGGGGACCTCGAGCCCGCCCTGGCGGCCATGCGGCAGTCGCGGGACACGGCCTGGCGCGGGCCCCGGATCTTCAGCGCCGGCGCCACCGTGGACGGCCCCGGCGCCTCGGTCCCGGCCATCGCGGCGGCCGACGACCGCTCGGCGCGCCAGGCGGTGGACCGCCTCTCCATCGCCGGGGTGATGGCGGTGGGGGCGGGGCCGGGGCTCACGCCCGAGCTGCTCCGGGCGGTGGTGGACGAGGCGGGCACGTTCGGCCTCCCGGTCGCCGCCCACCTCGGACTCACGGACGTCCTGCGGGCCAGCCGGTTCGGGGTGCGGTCCATCGAGCACCTCGGCGGGGTCGCCGAGGCGCTGGCGCCGAACGCCGCGCAGATCGTCGCCGCGCATCGGCAGGGCTCGACCGCCGGCTGGACGATGGCCGAGCGGGCCTGGGCCGGGCTCGATTCAGCGGCACTCGCCCGGGCGGCATCCCAGGTGGCCGCGGCCCGGGTGACGCTCGTCCCCACGCTCGTCCTGCACGAGACGCTGAGCCGGCTCGACGACTCCACCGTCTACCGCGACCCGTCGCTCCGGCTGGTGCCGGAGGAGGTCCGCCGCGGCTGGGACCTGCCCAACCTGGTGCGTCAGGCGGGCTGGACCTCCGGCGACTTCGCCTCGTTCCGCACCGCACGGTCGAGGCAGGACCTCTTCGTCCGCGAGTTCCTCCGGGCCGGCGGGACGATCGTCGCGGGCACCGGATCGCCACACGAGCTGATGGTCCCGGGGCAGGCGCTGCACCAGGAGCTGGAGCTGCTGGTGCGGGCCGGGCTCTCCCCCGCCCAGGCGCTGCTCACCGCCACCCGGGACGCCGCCCGGCTGGCCGGGGCCGACTCGGTGGGCGTGCTCGCCGTCGGGAAGGGAGCGGACCTGGTCGTCCTCGGGGCGAATCCGCTGCAGGACATCCGGAACACGCGCGCCATCGAACGGGTCATGGTGCGCGGCCGCCTCCTCTCGCCCGATTCCCTGCGGGCCCGCTGACCCGTGACGCTCGCCGTCGTCGCGCTCGGGTGGGCGGCGGTGACCGCGTGGTTCCTGGCCTGGGACGCCGCCGCCCGCCGCCGGCGCGGTGACGCGACCGTGACGGCGCCGGCCGGTTGGCTCGGCCCGGACTGGCGGCTATATATGGTCGAAGCCGCCCTGCTCACCCTCCTCGCCGCGCTCTGGTTCGGCAGCCTCGGCCACGGCGGGTGGGTCCTGCTCTTCGTCCTGCTCGGCGCGATGACCGAATGGGCCGCCCGGACCCGGGGCGGTCCGCGCCCGGGCCCCGCCTCGCTCGCCGGGTTCCTCGCGGGCACGGGCCGGACGGTCGTCGCCGGAGGTCTGCTGCGATGGATACTGTGACCGACTCCCAGATCGATGCCGCCCTCGAGCGCCTCGCCGCCTTCTTCGCCGGGGAGCGCACCCGGCAGGGCATCCTCGCACGCGAGCTCCTCGGCCAGTCGCTGGCCGACGATGCGACGCTGGCCGATCGGGTGGTGCGCGAGCTCCGCGCGGAGACCCGGATCGACGGCAGCGTGGGCGGGGCGTTCCTGCCCACGGTCTGGCGGGCCAACGAGCTGATGGACCTGGGCCACCTGGGCGACCAGGTCGGCACGGTCCGGGTGGTCGGCTGGATCCTGGCCCAGCAGGAGAAGCCGGGCGCCTACGGGGAGGGCTGCTCGGAGGACCGGCACCCGCACCGGGTCTGCTCCCACTACATCGGCGGGTTCTTCTCGCCCGCGCCGCCCACCGAGCGGGTGGCGCCGATCACCCTGCCGGACGGGAAGGTGTTCCGGGCGGAAGGGGCGGCGCGGTTCGCCCTGAGCTGCCTCGCCCTCCGGACGGTGCTGCGCGCCCGGCACGAGGACCGGCCGGCGGTGGACCGGCACGTGCGGAGCCTGGTGCTGCTGCAGGATTCCTGGACCGACTGGGACGGCTACTTCGCGCCCGACCTGATCGTCTCCGCGCTCGGGCCGCTCTCGCTGGTCTCGCCGCCCTACCGCGAGGTGCTGCCGCGCGCGGCCCGGTTCGTCGCCGACCACCAGGCGGAAGACGGCACCTGGCCCAACGCCGACTTCTTCCACGTGCTCGACGCGCTGGTGATGACCGGCACGCCGGCGGGGCGCGAGGCGCTCCGCCGGGCCGCACCGGCCCTGATCGCGATGCAGCGGCCCGACGGGTCGTTCAGCGGCGTCGCCCAGCAGGAACGGGCCCTCATCGGCCTCCGGGCGCTGCTCGCGACCCGGGATTGACCGGCGGCGGGCGCCCTTCCGCGGGCGCCCGGACCCGGCCGGTCAGGCGCCGAGCGCCCTGACCACCCAGTACACCCCCACCGCGACGGCCCCCGCGCCCGCGAAGGCCCCCAGGCGCCGGGCCCACGCCACCGACGACTGCCCGGCCTGCCGCATCGCCAGCGCGGCGACCAGCGCGAACGCGGTCATCGCGGCAATCGTCCCCAGCCCGAAGGCCAGCAGGTAGAGCACCCCCGCCGCGGGCCGGTCCATCATGGTCACCGGCACCAGGGCCACGACGGCGCTCGTGCCCGCCAGTCCGTGCACCAGGCCCACCGCGGTGATCCCGCGACCGTGCGGGTGCCCGTGCGCGTGGTGGTGGTGCTCGCTCGACCCGCGACCCGCGACCCGCGAGCCGTCGTGCGCGTGCAGGTGCGCGTGGTCGCCGTGTTCCTTCGGCGGGTGGAGATGTAACTTCCGGGCGCGGACCAGCGCCCAGAGCCCGACGCCCACGAGCATCGCGCCGACGGCCGCCTCGCCCCAGGTGTCCCACCGCTCCGGCCACCGGAGTCCCGTGGCGAGGAGGATCCCGCCGGCCAGCAGGACCGCGAGCCCGTGCCCCGCCCCCCAGCGCGAGCCGAAGGCGAGCGCGGCGGCGAAGGCCGGCC
>JAICEH010000228.1 GCA_025924275.1 Gemmatimonadales bacterium
ACCTGCTTGCCCTGGCCGAAGGCCGCGCCCCGGCCGGACGCCGGGACGAGCTCGTCGACCACGTGTCCACCTGCGCCGCGTGCCACGGGGACTTCGTCCTGCTCCGGACCCCCGTTGCGGCCGGCCGGCCCGTCCCGAGGGCCTGGGCGTGGTGGGGGCTCGCCGCGGCGGCAGCCGTCGCCGCGGTGGGCGCGGGCTGGTGGGCGAGGGGACGCGGGGAGGCCTCGGCCGTCCGGGGCGAGGGCGAGGTGCTGGAGGTGGTGGCGCCGGGGCCCTCCGCGCCGCGGGCGAGCCTGGAGTTCGCGTGGCGGGCGGTCCCCGGCGCGACGGGCTACGAGGTGCGGCTCG
Source organism: Gemmatimonadales bacterium (assembly GCA_025924275.1). Lineage (GTDB taxonomy): Bacteria > Gemmatimonadota > Gemmatimonadetes > Gemmatimonadales > GWC2-71-9 > JAICEH01. The sequence continues at coordinate 349 of JAICEH010000228.1, forward strand.
GGCCGGTGGGTTCGGGGGGGCAGCGCTCCCTGGGCGCCACGACGGACACCGTGTACCGGCCCGCGGCGGCCCCGGCGCCGGGCGACTACGCGTGGATCGTCCGCGCGCTGTTCCCCGACGGCCGCGCCGTCCGGTCCCTGCCGCGCCGGCTCACCGTCACGCCGTAGGCGGCGACCAGGGCGAGCAGCGCGGCCCCCAGCGGCCAGCGCGCCGGCGGGGGATGGCGGAGCGGTAGCACCACGAACGGGTCGCCGGTCAGGCGGAATGCAGCCCACTCCCGGGCCGGCCGACCTGCCGCCCGAGCGGCGAGCTTGGCCCGCCGCATCGCCTCCCCGGTCGGCACCCCCGCCGCGAGTTCGTCGTACAACCGCTCCGACAGCCGCACCATGCCCTCGTCCGGCGCGTCCCAACCGGTGGCGATGACGGCGCGCGCGCCGGCCGCCAGGAGCGGGGCGGTGAGGCCCAGCACCCCCTCACCGCGCACCGTCATGCCCCGGGCCGTCCGACACGCGCTCAGCACGACGAGGTCGGCGGCGATCGGCAGCGCTGCCAGTTCCGCGGGCGTGAGGAAGCCGTCCTCCCCCTCGCCGGGCGTGAGGGCGATCGCCGTCCGGCTCGCCCATTCCTCCCCCACCACCGCGTGGGACGCCACGTGGATGACGCGAAAGCGCTCGAGCGGGTGACGCTTGAGCCATGCCTCCGTCGCGGCGCGGCCGACGCGAACCTCCGAGTGGCGGGCATAGCCCCCGACCAGCCGGGCCTCGCGGGCTGATCCCGGCAGCCGGCCGAATGTCTCGCCCCCGCGATACAGCGCGGCGGCGGTGAGTCCGGCCTCGGCGCCGGTCGGGGGGAGGGGATCGCCGAAGGCGAGGATGTCGTCGGCGCCCCGGCGCGCCGGCCTGGCCCAGAGGGCGAGGAGGAAGGTGGCGGAGGGCGCATGCTGGACCGCGAAGCGCTCGACGACCGCCTCGCCGGAAGGAAGGCGGAGCAGATCGAACGGAACCCGATGCAGCCCCTGGTCCTCCACGATGACCAGGGTCCGGACCTCCGCCGGAAGGGCGCCGAGTGCCGGGGGCAGGAGCCGCCGGGCCGCGTCGAGCGCCAGGGAGTCCAGGCCCCCCTCCTCGCCCCCTTCGGCGGCCTCGGCCAGGTCGGCGAGGCGGCTCGCGCCGGCCGACACCGGCGGGAGTTCGGTGACGCTCGCGCCGGCGCCACTCACCAGGATCGCCGAGGTGGGCTGGTTCCCGTCGCCGGTGACGTACGCGAGCATCGCCGCCCGGCGCGCGGCCAGCGCCCGCCGGACCTCGGGCAGGGACGCGGCCGCGCGTCCGGTGGCGGCGGTGCCGCCGGCGAGGACGATGTGATCCGTGAGCTCCCGGGCCCGGCGCCGCTCGGCCAGCAGCCAGGCGCGCTCGAGCTCCCCACCGGCGGCGAGCCGATGGAAGGTCCTCGCGAAGCCCAGGTCCGGGTCGTCGTTGCCCTTCCTGGTCTGGAAGGCGAGGAGGCGGAGCTGCGGCTCCCGGCGTGAACCCCGAAGGGCCTCGAGCTCGTCGGTGGCGGCCTCCAGCTCGCCGGCCGCCCGGGCCAGTTCGCCGCGGCGCGCCAGCACCTCCGCGATCCGGCTGCGGGCCGAGAAGCGGTCGAGGGGGTTGCGGGTGCCCTCGCCCGCCAGGTGGCGCCGCAGGTACAGCTCCGCCTCGGCAAGTGCCCCGTCGGCCAGTGCCGCCCGGCCCCGATCGTAGTCGAGGCTCGCAGCGACCGCGTCGAGGCCGCCAGCGCGGAACTCACCCTGCAGCGCCGCGAGTTCCCGCCGGGCCGCCGCGGCCTCGCCCCGCCGGAGCTCGAGGTGGGCGAGGCCGAGCCGCGCCCACGCGCTGTACACCGCCATCTCGGCCCGGTCGGCGAAGCCCTGGATCGCCGCATACTGTGCCCGCGCGGCGTCGTGGTGGCCGAGATCGGTGAGCAGGCCGACCCGGACCATCCGCACGCTCGCAAGCCCGAACTCGTCACCCACCGCCGCGAGGTCCGCCTCCGCCTCGGCGAGCCCCCGCTCCGCCAGGGTGAGGTCCCCGAGGTGCCACGCCAGGTGGGCGAGGTGCCGCCGCGCCCAGCCGCGGTAGAACCGGCTCCCCAGTGACTCGGCCAGTTCGGCCCCCGCGGTCAGGTCGGTGAACGCGAGCTGGTGGTCGTAGGCCATCACCCGGTAGTAGCCGCGGAGGTCGAGGAGGAACGCACGCCACCCGAGCTCCCCCAGCCGCCGGAACGTCGCGTCCGCCGAGTCGAGCAGGGCGCCCCAGGCCGCCGGCTCCCCCTTCCCGAACGCGAACCAGGAGGCGGCCAGTTGGCAGACCGCCTCCAGCCGGGTGAGGCCGGCCCGCCGCGCGGCCGCGCGACCCGCGGCGGACTCGGCCGGCCCGTCGGTGGAGCGATTGGCGTAGGGGAGATAGAGCAGCCGCTCGCAGTGCCAGTGGGCCCGGGCCGCCGCGTCGGCGGCGGCCCGTGGTGCGGCGTCGAGAATGCGGAGGGCCACCTGGGCGCCATCCCTGCGGAAGCGGGCCGAGGCGAGCCCGACCGCGGCCCGCGTGGCGAGGCCGGGATCTCCGGCCTCCCTCGCGCGCTCCGCGGCGAGCTGGAACCGGACCCTGGCGCTGTCGAGCGACCCCCTCTCCCGCTCGATCAGGCCCTCGCCGGACCAGCCCGCGCTCGACCAGGC
>JAICEH010000229.1 GCA_025924275.1 Gemmatimonadales bacterium
GCGGGCGCGGGTGGAGGGGGTGGACGGACGGACGCGCCGGCCGGAGGGAAATAGGAGGCGGGAGCCCGGGGGCGCAAGAGTCACGAGTCGCGAGTCGCGAGTCACGCGCCGTGGACCGTGTGCGGGACCTCCGGTCCGGCTCGACCCGGCCGGGGTTACCCTTCTCCCGACCGCCGACTCGGCACACCTCGTTCCTGACCCCTGACCCCTGACCCCTGGCTCGCGACTCGCGACTCACAACCCCTGGGCCCTTGCTCCGCCACCTCCTCCCGCTTGCCCTCCTCTGCCTCTTCCCGGCCGCCCTGCACGCCCAGGGCGCGTGCGAGCCGGGCCCGGTCGCCCTGGTGCTCTCCGGCGGGGGGGCCAAGGGCATCGCCCACGCCGGTGCCATCGCGGCACTCGAGGCCCGCGGCATCCGGCCGGACCTCGTCGTCGGCACCTCGATGGGTGCGGTGGTCGGGGCACTCTATGCCAGCGGGCACGGCGCGCGCGCACTCGACTCGCTCGCCCGCGCCCTGCCCCTCGCGCAGGCCTTCCGCGGCTACCGGCCCGAGCCGCCGGCGGTCTTCGCCGACCGCCCCCCGCTCCTGGTGTGGGCGGAGGAACGCGGGCATCTGGAGCTCCAGGCTTCGGCGGTCGAGGTCCCGCTGGTCAACCGGCTCCTCGCCACCGAGCTGCTCGAGGCGAACCTGGCCGCCGCGGGCGACTTCGACCGGCTGCCGATCCCGTTCCGCGCCGTCGCCGCCGACCTCCTGGCCGACTCGCTGGTGGTGTTCCGCCGGGGCGACCTGGCCGCGGCGGTGCGCGCCAGCGCGTCCATCCCGATCGTCTTCCCGCCGCTCGAGATCGACGGCCGCCGGCTGGTGGACGGCGGCATCGTGGCGAACATCCCGGTGGCGGTGGCCCGGGCGGAGGGGGCCGCCCGCGTGATCGTGGTGGACGTGAGCGACCACCTCGCCGACTCGCTCGATGTCGACTCCCCCCTCGCGATCAGCGCCCACCTGGTGAACCTCCTGTCGCGGCAGCCGCTGCCGCTCCTCGGCCCCGGGGACCTGTACGTCCGGCCCCAGGTGGACGGGCTCGACGCGCTCGACTTCCGGCCGGCGCGACTCGACTCGCTCCTCCTCCTCGGCCGCCTGGCCGCCGATTCCGCGCTCGACGCCGGCGGCTGTCCCTTCCCCGCCGCCGTCGCCCCGTCGCCCGGTCCCCCCGTCGCCCCGTCGGTCCTGCAGGTGGGCACGGTCCGGGTCGTCGGCCTGCCACCCGAGGAGGGCGCGCGACTCGCCCGCGCTCTCCAGCTGGTGCCCGGGTCCACGCTGCGGGTGGATACCCTCCGGCACCGCGTCGCCGTCGTGATGGAACGCGAGGCACTGCGGGAACTCTGGCTGATGCGCGACGGCGGCGATCCCGCCGGCATCACGGTGCGCGCCCGCCCGCCCGCCCGGCGGCGGGCCGTGCTCGGGGCCGCCTTCGACGCCGACCTCGGCGGCCGCGCGTGGGTCGGCATCATGGACCGGGCGCTGGTGAGTCCCGCGTGGGAGGGGTCGCTGGCCCTCGCCTTCGGCGCCGACCGGACCAGCCTCGACGCCGGCATCCGGCGCCGCTTCCCGGTCGCCCGCCTGGTGCCGACGCTCGCCGTCAGGATCGCGAGCGAGCGGGTCGAGTTCTTCGACGGCGATCTCGCGACCACCGACGCGGAGGGTCGGCAGGTCACCGCCTTCCTCGGCCTGGAGGCGATCCTCGGCCGCGGGTGGTCCGCCGCGCTCGGGGGCGAGGCGATCGCGTGGGACGACTCCGGCGAGCCGGGCCGGAGCACCGGCGGTGCCGCCCTCCGCCTCCTCCGCCTGGGGGCGCCGGGTGAGCACCTGGCGGACCTCAGTGGGCTCGTGACCCCGGAGTGGAGCCTCGCACGGGCGGCCGCACGGTTTGACGGGAGTCTGGGCCCCCTCCGCCTCCGGCCCGCGCTGCGCGCCGGGTGGGGGAACGGCGTACCCCTCTCGCTCACCCAGCCGCTCGGCGGCTGGCACGGCTTCCCGGGCCTCCCGATGGGGGACCGCCGCGCCGAGCGGGAGCTCTATGCGGCGCTCGCGGGGGACGTGCGCGTGCGGGGGGCGGTGCGGGTGATCGGGGAGCTCGCCGCGGGCCGCGCCCGCCCGCTCCAGGCCGGCGACTACCCCGACGAGGTGATCGCCGGAGGGCGCATCGGCCTCGGGGTCAGCACGCGACTCGGGCCGGTCGCCGTGGCCTGGGGCCGCAACGACGCGGGCGGGGAGCAGTGGGTGGTACGGGTGGGGGAGTGGTTCTGATGCTCGCTCTTCGCTGATCGCTCTTCGCTGTTCGAGGAGCGAATAGCGAGTATCGAACAGCGAACATCTACCTACAACAGCCCCGACAGCGGCGTCGCGTAACTCGCGTTCCGGGTCTCGGGCTCGCCGTAGCGGCCCTGCGCGGCGTAGTGCCGGTTCCATTCCTCGCGAAGGCAGAACGGGTCGAGGCCGTGGGCGCGGTCCACGGCCAGCACCCCGTCGAGATGGTCGAGCTCGTGCTGCAGCAGCTCGGCCCGGTCCCCCTCCAGTTCCACCTCCTGCTCCTGGCCCCGCACGTCGGTGTAGCGGACCCGGATCCGGTACGCCCGGCTCACCTGCACCAGCAGGTTGGGGAAGCAGAAGCAGTCGTCCCACACGGTGAAGTCCTCGGTGCCGATGTCCACGATCTCGGGATTGAGCAGCACCCAGGGCTGCTCCATCTCGACGTAGACGATGCGCACCGGCGCCCCGATCTGCGGGGCGGCGATCGCCCGCCCCGACCCGAAGCGGCTCTGCCAGTCCCGCAGGGTGTCCTTGAGGTCGTCCATCACCAGCCGGACGGCCGCGGACTTCGCCTTGGTCACCGGCTCGCAACGGGTCCGGAGGATCGGGTCGCCGAGCAGGCGGATGCGATGAACGGTCACGGGTACCGTGAGGTCTGGAGGGAGGGGGCCCAGGGGTGGCCGCCCGCTACCGGACAAGGTAGGAAATGACCGCCGCCCCGGCCAGCGAGC
>JAICEH010000230.1 GCA_025924275.1 Gemmatimonadales bacterium
GCGGGCAGGGAAACAGGGGTGCTCGCCATATTAGGAGTATATACACCTAAACACGGGTGTCAAGGTTCATCCGCTGGTTGCTTGACCTGCCTTGGTTTCGGCATATCTTCGGTAATGATACCGAACACTTGCCGAAGGCAGGTCCCCATGGCCAGCTCCCCCCTCCATCCCACCAAGTACCGGCCGCCGCCCCGCGAGCGTCCCCTGCCTCGGCCGTCCAACCCATTGGTGGACATTCACATCCGGGTCTGCCCCGAGTGCGCCGGCCCGCTCAGCCGGAGCTCTGGCTGCCTGACTTGCCTCCAGTGCGGCTGGGGCCGGTGCGGATGACCGGCCCATCCGCGTGCCCGGGGTCGGGGTGACCCAACTCGCCCTCCCCATCGTCGAGGGCTGGGCGGAACTCGGCGTCCGCGGCCGAGCCTCCGATCCGGTGGTCGAGTTCGTGGGGCTGCCGGTCCGCTCGGTGCTCAACTCGCCGGCCAGCACCGGCATGGGCTTCTGGTCGGTGAACCCCTACGTCGGCTGCGAGTTCGGCTGTGGCTACTGCTACGCGCGGGACACGCACCGCTGGACCATCGAGCGCGCCGCCGCCTCGGGCAGCATTGCCCCCGGGCAGGATCCCGACGGCGACTTCGAGCGGCGCATCCTGGTGAAGCGGGATGCGCCCGCCGCCCTCGCGCGGGCACTTCGCACGGTGCGGCTCGACGGCCGGCCCATCGTGATCGGCACCGCCACCGACCCGTACCAGCCCGCCGAACTCCGCTTCGGCATCACCCGCCGGCTGCTCGAGGCAGTGCTGCCCCTGCCGCCGCTCGAGCTCGGGATGATCACCAAGTCGCCCCTCGTGCTGCGGGACCTCGACCTGCTGGTTTCCCTGGCGCGGCGGCACGCGCTCAAGGTGAACGTCTCGCTCGCGACCACCGATGCCAGGTTGCTGCACCGCCTCGAGCGCCGCTCTCCCGGGCCGGGGGCGCGGCTCCGCGCCCTGGCGGCACTGCGGGCCGCGGGCATCGGCGCCGGCCTGATGGTGGCCCCGGTGATTCCCGGCGTCACCGACTCGCTCGCGCAGCTCGACGCCATCATAGCCGCCGCGCGCGCCGCGGACGCCCAATGGGTGCACGCGTTCCCGCTCCGGCTCGGCCCCGCCAGCCGCCGCACCTTCCTCCCACTGCTGGCCCGCGAGTTTCCCCGGCTCCTCGCGCGCTACGAGCGGGCCTACGCCCGGAGCCGGAACGCACCGCGCCGCTACGCCGCCGCGCTGGCCGACCGGATGGAGCGCCTCCGGGTGCGGCACGGGTATCCGCCGCGGGCTTCGAGGAAGTGACGCTGGCGCGGAGCGGCGGGTCCGACTAGAGTCCAGTCGCATTCTTCCACTGGCCCGTGGCCGGGACCCCTTGCCCGCCCCGACCTCTACGGACCACCATGACCTCACGACAGTTCTACCCGCTTGCGCTCCTGCTAGTGCTCGCCGCCGCCTGCGGTGACGACACCGGCCTCGACCCCAACGACCCGGACAACCCCGACGCGCTCGGCCTCGCCGTGGGCGTCCGGGTGGACCCGGCCACCTTCCCCTCCACGGGCGAGTTCGTGCTGGAGCTCATCCCCAGCACCCCGGAGGGCCAGTCCCTGGTGACCGAGGCGTGGGAAACCACCGCCGGCCTCACCGCTCCCGCGAGCAGCGTGGCGACGCTCCTCTCCCAGGAGCTCGCCGTGCCGGACACCCGGCCGTGGAGCATCGCCATCGACATCGACAACACCGGCTCGATGTCGGGCAATGACCCCGAGGACCTGCGGCTCGACGCCGCCGGCTTCTTCGCCCAGGCCTTCATCCCCCAGACGGCGGGGAACCGCCTGGCCGTCTTCGAGATCGGGCCGACCACCACGTCGGACCCGCCGGAGACCCCGGGCTTTCCCGGCAGCCGCCTAGTGATGGGCTGGTCCGCCACCGCCCCGCCGATCGCGGCCGCGGCCGCGGCCCTCAGCGCCTATCCCGACGCCGTGGGCGGTTCCCGGATCTACCGCTCGCTCGAGCGCATCACGGCGTGGATCGACACCACGACCTCGGCGGTGGACGAGCACCGCGGGATCCTCCTCCTCACCGATGGGCGGCCCTCGGACGAGGACCTCCGCGCCACTCTCTTCGCCGCGGCCCAGGCCACGGGCACCCGGGTGTTCGCCGTGGGCATCGGGCCCGGCTCCGACCGCGGCGGCGACACCGACCCCGCCAGCGTGCAGGAGCTCCAGCTCATCGCGAACCAGACCGGCGGTCTCTACGTCGGCGCCGCCACCCCCGAGCGGCTCTCCGGCCTGCTCGACGCCCTGGCCACCTCCACCTCCGAGGGGGTCATCCTCGCCCGCTTCCGGCTGGACCCGATCCCGGCCGCAGGCCTCACCGTGGGCGGCACCGTGCGGATGGAGAACGAGCGCGGCGTGGCCCAGGCCCCCTGGTCGTTCGTGGCCCCCTGATCCTGTGATTCGGTACCCGGACCCTGTGATCGGCCCGCCCCCCGGCGGGCCGATCCGCTTCCGGTCCCCCGAGTTGCCGTCGGCGGAGAGGGGCGTAGATTGATACCGAAGAAAAACCGAAATGCGATCCGTCCTCTTCATCGACCCCCCCGCCTTCTGCACCACCGTGGAGGCGCTCGTGGCCCCCGCGCTCCGGGAGCGGCCGGTGGCGGTGGCCCCGCCGGGGGCGGACCGCGCGGTGGTGCTGGCGCTCTCGGCCGAGGCGCGCGCGGCGGGCATCACCCGGGGGATGGCGGTGCGGCAGGCGAGGCGGATGTGCCCCGACCTGGTGCTGCTCCCGCCCAACCCGCGGCTCTACGCCCGCGCGTCGCACGCGCTCTACGACCTGCTCCGCCCGTGGGCACCGGTGCTGGAGCCCCGCGGCTGGGGCCACGCCTACCTGGACCTCACCGGCACTCCCCGGCACTTCGGGCCGCCGGCGGACGTGGCGGCGCGGCTCGCGCGCGAGGCGCGGGAGCGGCTCCGGCTGCCGCTCA
>JAICEH010000231.1 GCA_025924275.1 Gemmatimonadales bacterium
GGCCGGCCGGCCACCAGCTTCATCGCGTACCAGGCGCGCCCGTCGTTCAGCGTGCCCACGTCGTACACCGGCACCACGCCCGGATGCTCGAGCCGCGCCAGGATCCGCGCCTCCCGCCGCAGGCGCTCCGCGGCCTCGGAGCCCCCCAGGTGCGGCGCCAGCACCTTGATGGCCACGTCGCGGTCCAGCAGCCGGTCCCGGGCCCGCCAGACCGCGCCCATTCCCCCTTCCCCGATCCGGTCGAGCACGTCGTAGCGCTCCCCCGCCTCCGGCCGCGCCGCCGCGTCGCGGAGTCGCGCCACCGCCGAGTCGGGCAGCCGGGTCACGCCGCGTCCCCGCCAAGGAGCGCCCGCGCCTCGGCGCGGAATTCCTCCTCGCTCCCGCTCAGCTCGCGGAGGGCTGCAAGCACCTCGCGCCGGAATTCCCGGCGGGCCCAGTTGAGGTGGTTGGTCACCTGGGAAAGGGGGAGGCCGAGGACCGCACCGACCTCTGCGTAGGCCGGCCGGCCGCGCCCCGACTCCTCCACGTCGAGCCGGCGGAACACCTCGAACCGGATGGTCTTCCCCTCGGCGGCGGCCCGGCGCTCGAGGGCGCCGAGCGCCAGGTCGAGTACCGCCCGCGCCCATTCGCGGTCGAAGGCGTCGTCCGGGTCGCGGTCCGTCGCCGCAAGGTCGCGCTCCAGGTCGGGCAGGTCGAGCGGGACGGCCACCAGGCCGCCGCCACGCTTGAGCCGGGACGTCGCCTCCCGGTGGTGGCCGACGACCCCGTCGAGGCAAGTGCGGAGCCAGGTGCGGAACCGGCCGCGGGAGGGGTCGTACCGGTCGAACCAGTCCTTCTCCATCGCCTGGGCGAAGAACTCCTGGACCAGGTCCTCGGCATCCTCCGGCGGGAGGCGATGGCGGAGCCGAAGGGTGACGTAGAGCGGCTTCCAGTACGCGGCCGCGACCAGATCGACGGCCCGGGCCCGCTGGACCGGATCCGGGCTGGCGAGCGCAGCCACGACCGAGCGACGGGTCTCGGGATAGCCCCGTCCGCCGCCGCCGGTCCCGGGCGCCGTCACGCCTTCGGACCGAGGCGGGCGCGCCAGCTGGGGGCCAGCGCGGCGCACTGGGCCAGGGCGTGGCGGAGCTCACCCGGCGCGTGCGCGTCGAGCATCACCCGGAATGCCTCCACCACGGGCCACTGCGGATGGGGGCGATCGACCAGTTCGATCACGGCGCCGGCGCGGACGACGCCCTCCCGAAGCACCCGGAGGTACCAGCCGGTTCGGCCGCTTCGGGCGACCTGTCTCACGAAGTCCCGGATCGCGAAGTGCCGCGCCAGGGTCTCGCAGGGCATCCTCGGCAGGCTCACCTCGAGCCGGGCCTCCCCGATGGCCCACTGGTCACCCACGCAGGCGACCGTCTCGTCGGTCCCCTCCACGGTGAGGTTCTCGCCGAACCCTCCCGGCTCGAGCCGGGGATGCTCCCCGAGCTCCGGCCTCCAGCGCGCGTAGTGGGCGCCGGCGTAGGCGAGCACGGCCTGGTCGTGCCCACCGTGATGCTTGAGGTCAGCCACCTGGTCGCCCTCGAGCCCGAGCCGCGCGAGGCGGACCGGACCGGCCGCCGGCCGCTTCCGGATCGCAGTCCGGTGGGTCGCCTCTCCCCCCTCCCGTGCGAAGGGGTCGGGCAGGAGCTCGGGCTGGCCCAGGTTGACGGAAGCGAGGCGCACGGGAGTCGCGGGGCGAGGGGTGGACGGTGGGTCAGGAAAGGTAAGGGGGAGCGGGGAAATGGCAGCTGAGGCCATCCTCCTCACACCCCTCCGGGGCGGTGGGGCGGGGCCCGCTCCCCTCTCCCCGCTCCCCTACCGTTATCCCCCTCAACCACTTAGGTTTTGCTGGTTGTCATCCATCCTCTCCGGACCCCACACCAGGGCCGGGGCGCACAGTCCGAAGGAAGGTGTGAATGACCCGGAAGTATGAGGCGGTCTATATCTTCGATTCCGCCCTCGAAGAGGCCGCGATCAACGAGCGGCTCGACCGCTACCACGCCCTGGTGAAGTCCGGCGCGCCCGAGGCCCCGGCCGTCACTCACTGGGGCAAGCGGACCCTCGCGTTCCCCATCAAGCGCCACGAGACGGGCTATTACGTCCTGGCCAAGTTCGAGACCACCCCCGAATCGCTGCCCGAGTACGAGCGCCTCGTCAAGCTGGACGAGGGGGTGCTCCGCTTCCTCGTGGTGGTCGAGGGCCAGCCGCCGCGGCCGCCGATCGAGCGGAAGGGCGCCGAGGAGGACGAGGAATGAAGCGCCAGGCCAAGACCTGCGCCATCTGCGAGTCGGGCGTCCACTTCGTGGACTGGAAGGATGAGAAACTCCTCTCCCGATTCGTCACCGAGCGCGGGAAGATCCTGCCGAGCCGGCTCTCCGGGGCCTGCGCCCGGCACCAGCGGATGCTGAGCACCGCCATCAAGCGCGCCCGGCAGCTCGCCATGCTCCCGTACATCCGGGGCCACGCAGGCTGACGATGACCACGCCGGCCGGGGGTCCGCCGCTGGTGCGGGGGATCCTCGGACCCGCGCTCCTGCTCGCGGCGTTCCTCCTCGCCGCCTGGCCCATCCACATGGGGTTCTTCTTCCTTCCCCTCGCCGGCCTGCTCGCCCTGGCTCACCCGCGAACCCCGCGGGAATGGGCCTGGCTGGGGGTCGGCCTCGCGTGGGCCTTCCTCTGGCTCCCGCGCCCCTCGCCGATGCACCTTCAGGCGGTGAAGGCCGCGGCGGTGATGTCCACCGGCGCGCTGGTGGCCCTCAGGCTGGCCCGTCCCGGGATGCCACCCGGTCCAGCCGCCCTCGCCGCCGTCGGGCTCGGTGCGCTCGGGACCCTGTTCTGGTCGGCCGGACTCGGTCTGGGGTGGGAGGCAATGCAGCAGTCGGCACTCCGCGAGGGCTGGGCCAGCTACCGGGCCCTCATCCGCCAGACCGCCGGCGCCAACCCCGCGGTGGCGGAGAGTCTCCGCGCGGGCA
>JAICEH010000232.1 GCA_025924275.1 Gemmatimonadales bacterium
AGGGGAAGGCGGTGGCGTGGATCGGCGACGGCAACAACATGGCCAACTCCTGGATCAACGCAGCCGGGGTGCTGGGCTTCGAGCTCCGGCTGGCCTGCCCCGAGGGGTACGAGCCGGCGCACGACCTCTTCCAGCAGTGGCAGGGGCGGACCAGGCTGGTGATCACCGAGGACCCGGAGGAGGCGGCCGAGGGCGCGCACGTGGTCACCACCGACGTCTGGGCCTCGATGGGGCAGGAGCAGGAGGCGGTGCTCCGCGCCAAGGCCTTCGAGGGCTACCAGGTGGACGAGGCGCTGATGGCCCTCGCGGCGAAGGACGCGATCTTCCTCCACTGCCTCCCCGCCCACCGGGGCGAGGAGGTGACCGAGGCGGTGCTCGAGGGCCCGCAGTCGCGGGTGTGGGACGAGGCGGAGAACCGCCTGCACGTGCAGAAGGCGCTGATGGCGACGCTGATGGGGTAGGCGGGGAACGGGGAACCGGGAGCGGGGATCGGGAACAGCCCGTCACCCGCGACCCCGTTCCCCGTTCCCCGTTCCCCGTTCCCCCAACTCACCGGACTCCGCAATGCTCAAGCAGACCCCGCTCCACGCCTGGCACGTCGCGCACGGTGCGAAGATGGTGCCCTACGCCGGGTTCGAGATGCCGGTGCAGTACCCCGCCGGGATCCTCGCCGAGCACCGGGCGGTGCGGGCCGACGCGGGGATCTTCGACGTGAGCCACATGGGCGAGTTCGAGGTCACCGGCCCCGACCGGAACGCCTTCGTGCAGCGGATCACCTCGAACGACGTCGGCGCCCTCGAGACCGGCGAGGTGCAGTACTCGGCGATCCTCACCCCCGAGGGCACCTTCGTGGACGACTGCACCGTCTACCGCTACGAGGACAAGCTGATGCTGGTGGTGAACGCCGCCAACATCGAGAAGGACTGGGCCCACGTGGTGGCCCACAAGGGCGGGGCCAACGTGCGGCTCAAGAACATCTCGGACGAGGTGGGGCTGGTGGCGCTGCAGGGGCCCGCGGCGGAGGCCCGGCTGCAGCCGCTCACCCCGCTCCGGCTGGCCGACCTGGGCTACTACCGCCACACCTCCGGCCCGGTGGCGGGCGCGGGGGCGTTCGTCTCCCGCACCGGCTACACCGGGGAGGACGGCTTCGAGATCTACTGCCGCGCCAAGGACACCGAGGCGATCTGGACCGCGCTCGCCGCCGCCGGCTGCCAGCCCATCGGGCTCGGCGCCCGGGACACCCTCCGGCTCGAGATGGCCTACGCCCTCTACGGCAACGACATCGACGACACCGTCACCCCGCTCGAGGCCGGGCTGGGCTGGATCGTCAAGCTGGACAAGGGCGCCACCTTCATCGGGATGGGGGCCCTCCGCTCCCAGAAGGCCAAGGGGGTGAGCCGGAAGCTGGTCGGGTTCCGGATGGAGGGGCGGGCGATCCCGCGGCACGGCTACCCGGTGTGGCACGGCGGGCGGCAGGTGGACGTGGTGCGCTCCGGGGCGATGAGCCCGATGCTGGGCCATTCGATCGGCACCACCTACCTCCCGGCCGACGCCGCGCTGATCGGCACCCGGTTCGAGGTCGAGGTGCGGGGCGAGCGGCATCCCGCGGAGGTGGTGAAGCGGCCGTTCTGGGCCGGGGGCAGCGCCCGGAAGGGCAAGTAGCTTGGGCCTCCGGCTGGCGATCCTCACCGTGTCGGACGGCGCGAGCCGGGGCGAGCGGACCGACCTGAGCGGGGAGGCCATCGCCGACTGGGCCCGGGCCCAGGGGCACGCGGTGGCGGCGCGGGCCACCGTGCCGGACGAGGCGCCGGCCATCGTGGCGGCCCTCACCCGCTGGGCCGACGGCGAGGAGGCGGACCTGATCCTCACCACCGGCGGCACCGGGCTGGCTCCCCGGGACGTGACGCCGGAGGCCACCCGGGCCGTGCTGGACCGGGAGGCCCCGGGGCTGGCCGAGGCGGTCCGCCGGGGCCTGGCCGCCGAGCCGCCCAACCCTCGAGCCGCCTTGTCCCGCGGGCTCGCCGGCACCCGGGGCCGCTCCCTCATCGTCAACCTCCCCGGGAGCCCGGGCGGGGTGCGGGACGGGCTCGCGGTGCTGGGCCCGCTGGCGGAGCACGCAACCGCCCTGCTGCAGGGCCGGCCGGTGGACCACTGATGGCCGGCGTCATCGTCACCCTGGACGACATCTCGGCCGCGGTCCCGCTCAACGCGGCGCTGGAGGCGGCGGGGCACCGGGTGGCGGCGCTCTCGCCGCTGGACGACGCGCGGGCGGCGCTGCGGCGCGGGGCCGAGCTGGTGGTCCTCACCGGCGGGGTGCACGAGCCGCAGGCCCACGCGCTGGTGGCGGAGGCCCGGGAGCACGGGGTCTCGACCCTGGCGCTGCTCGAGCCCACCGATTCCGAGCGCTCCAGCCGGGTCGAGGCGCTGGGCGTCACCGAGGTGCTGCTCAAGCCGGTGCGCCCCGACGAGGTGGTGGCCACGGCGGAGCGGCTGGTGGCCCGGCGGCAGCTGCAGCAGCGCACCGGGATCAGCGGGGAGAGCGCCGCGATCCAGGAGGTGCTGGTCCGGATCGAGCAGCTGGCGCCGGTGTCGAGCACGGTGCTGATCCAGGGCGAGTCGGGGTCGGGGAAGGAGCTGGTGGCCAAGGCGATCCACGACCTCTCGCCCCGGCGGGGGAAGGCGTTCATCGCGGTCAACTGCGCGGCGCTCCCCGAGACCCTGCTCGAGTCGGAGCTCTTCGGGCACGAGAAGGGGGCGTTCACCGGGGCGGCGGAGCGGCGGCTGGGCCGGTTCGAGCTGGCCGACGGCGGCACCATCTTCCTGGACGAGATCGGGGAGATCCCGGCGTCGGTCCAGGTCAAGCTACTACGGGTGCTAGAGAACCGGACCTTCTTCCGGGTGGGCGGGATCCAGGCGATCCGGGTGGACGTGCGGGTGGTGGCGGCCACCAACCGGAACCTGCGGGA
>JAICEH010000233.1 GCA_025924275.1 Gemmatimonadales bacterium
GGACCAGGGCGACCACTGGGCGCTCACCGGGCGGAAGTTCTGGATCACCAACGGGGCCGAGGCGGGGATCTTCATCGTCTTCGCGAACACCGACTTCGCGAAGGGCTACAAGGGCATCACCGCGTTCCTCGTCGAGCGGGAGTTCCCCGGCTTTGCGGTGGGCAAGAAGGAGAACAAGCTGGGCATCCGGGCCTCGAGCACCACCGAGCTCATCCTCGAGGCCTGCCAGGTGCCGAAGGCGAACGTGCTCGGGCCGGTCGGCCAGGGCTACAAGATCGCCATCGAGACCCTGAACGAGGGCCGGATCGGCATCGGCGCCCAGATGATCGGCGTGGGGAGCGGGGCCCTCGCCGCCGCCACCGCCTACGTCCAGGAGCGGAAGCAGTTCGGCAAGGCCATCGCCGAGTTCCAGGGGGTCCAGTTCCAGCTGGCGCAGCTGGCCACCGAGCTCGAGGCGGCCCGGCTGATGGTGTACAACGCCGCCCGTCTCAAGGACGCGGGGATGCCCTTCACCCGCGAGGCCGCGATGGCCAAGCTCTTCAGCTCCCAGGTGGCCGACCGCGTCACCAGCCAGTGCCTCGAGCTCTTCGGCGGCTACGGCTACTCCAAGGAGTACCCGGCCGAGAAGTACTACCGGGACGCGAAGATCGGGACGATCTACGAGGGCACCAGCAACATGCAGCTTCAGACCATCGCGAAGCTGCTGCTGAAGGGCTGAACAGGGGGCGGGAGGGAGGAGAGGGGAGCGGGCACCTCCCCCGCCTTCCACCGGCCGCCGATCCGTCAGCCCCCGTCTCACCCCCGCAACTCCCTCCATCCCAGCCCCCGCCACACCCGTGGCCTCCTGCACGGACGGTGTCGCCAGTGGGGGCTGGCGCGTCGTGGGGGCATTGCGTTATCGTGCTTGCAGTTAGGTGCGGGCTCCCCGTCCGGCTCCCCTCCGGAACGAAGCTTGCTCCCTCGCGGTCCAGGGCCGGCATCCTGGTCGGCCAGCCATTCCCCGATCCGCCCGAGTGCCGATGGCGTCTGCCACTCCGACCCTCAACGGAGCCTCCACCCGCTTTTCCCTTGCGGCCGCCCTGCTGGCCGCGGGGATGGCCGCGCCGTCGACGGCGTTCGCCCAGGACGGCATCGCCGCGCAGGTGGACGCCTGGTACGGTCGGGCGCAGCGGTCCGCTCCGGGCGACTGGGGCATCGCGATCGCCGACCAGCAGGGTCGGACCATCTGGGCTCGGCGCTCGGACGAGATGTTCATCCCCGCCTCCACCGTGAAGCTCTTCACCACCGGCTTCGCCCGCACCGTGCTCGGGGGCGACGCTCGGCGGGAAACCCGGGTGATCGGGGCGGGCCGCCTCGAGCCCGCCACCGGGACCTGGCTGGGGGCCTGGGCGCTCGAGCTCAACGGCGATCCCTCGCTCGGCCGTCGCGATGGCCGGGGCCCCAGCCTGGACGAGCTGGCCTACCAGCTCGCCGTGGCCGGCGTGCGCCGGCTCGAAGGCCCGCTCCACCTGGTGGAGCAGGACGGGCGCGAGGCGCACGCCTTGTGGCCCGAGGCCTGGGCCACGCGGCACCGCGGCCGGCTCTTCGCGCCGCTCGTCGGGCCGCTCACCTTCCACGAGAACGTGGTGAGCCTCACCGTGCGCCCCGGCGCCCGGAGCGGTGCCCGCGCCGTGCTCGTCGCCGCCTCGCCGGCGGGGCTCGAGCGGCTGGTGCGGGTCGAGGCGCGCACCGTGCAGGGACGGCGGAGCCGGCTCTCGCTCCGGCAGGACGGGCGGGGCGGCTGGGTGGTGGCGGGCACCATCGGCACGCGGGTCCGGAGCCGGAGCTTCGCCGCCACGGCCTATGATCCGCGGGCGGTGCTCGAGGCCTCGTGGACCGGCGCGCTCGCCCGGGCCGGCATCGACTGGGATCGGTCCGCCGCGCCGGCGCTCGCCGGGCTCGAGACCCGCTCGGCCCTGGTGCTCGCACGGGTCGCCTCGCCCACGCTCGACTCGCTCGCCACCGACGTCAACCGCCGGAGCCACAACCTCGGTGCCGAGCTCCTGCTCCAGTGGGCCGCGGGCCGCGACCGGCCCGCCGAGCAGCTCGCGGCGCACGTGCGCACCGTGGCCGGCCCCGGCGCCGCGGTGCACCTGGTGGACGGCAGCGGGCTCTCCGCCGACGACCGCGTCGCCCCCGCGACCTTCATCGCCTACCTCGCCAACGTCGGCAGCGCCGCCGGGCGCGATTTCTCCCAGCTCCTGCCGGCGAACGGGACCGGCACGCTGCGGAAGCTCCGGACCGGCCTCCCGGAGCAGGGCGTGGTGCGCGCCAAGACCGGCACGCTGGCCAACGTGAGCTCGGTGGTCGGCTACCTCGGCCGGCCCGACGGCGTGCTCCTCATCTCGCTCTTCTACAACGGCCGCCGTCCCGCCCGGGCCCGGACCGAGCAGTGGCGGCTCTTCCGGATCCTCGGTGCGGACGGCGTGGCCGTCCCCGAGGCGTTCGCGGACCCCGTCACCGACCTCGGCGGCGCCGACCCCGTCACCGGGGCCGAGCCGGCCGCGGAGCCGGCGGACGCGCCCCCGGAGCCCCACCCCGGCGACTGACCCCGGCCCCCCCCGTGACACGGCCCGGCCCCCTCGCGGAGGTCGGGCCGTTCGTTATTCTTCCCCGACCCCCGGTACTGCCGTCCGTCCGCCAGCGGAGTTCGCCCTTGCGCGTCGTGAGCCTCCTGCCCGCCGCCACCGAGATCGTGTGTGCCATCGGCGCGGAGGATCGCCTGGTGGCGGTGTCGCACGAGTGTGACTGGCCTCCCGGCCTCGACCGCCTCCCGCGAATCACCTCGACGCCCATCGCTCGCGACGGCTCCTCCCGGGAGGTGGACGCGGCGGTGCGTGAGGCCCGGGCCGAGGGGCGGCCGGTCTTCGGCCTGGACGTGGGCCTGCTCCGCGAGCTCCGGCCGGACGTGCTCTTCTCCC
>JAICEH010000234.1 GCA_025924275.1 Gemmatimonadales bacterium
ACGCGACGCTCTCCGACCAGGAGGTCGTCGCGCGCGCGCGCGAGGGCCGCGAGCCGGCGTATCGCGAGCTCATCCGCCGCGACGAGCGGCCCGTGTTCTCGCTCATCTTCCGGATGGTGCGCGACCGCGAGCTCGCCGAGGACCTCGCCCAGGAGACCTTCGTCAAGGCGCTGAACGCCGTCGAGAGCTACCGCCCCGAGTTCAAGTTCTCCTCCTGGATCTTCAAGATCGCGAACAACGCCGCGATCGATCACCTCCGCCGCCGCGAGCTGCAGACCCTCTCGCTCGAGGGCGCGCCCAATGCCGTCACCCCGGAGGCCATCGAGGCCACGGCCCTCCAGCTCCGTGACCGGCTGGAGACGCCGCTCGAGGAGCTCGAGGCCCGCGAGCTCGGCGGCCAGATCGAGTCGGCCATCGCCCGGCTCCGGCCCGAGTACCGCAGTTGCATCCTGCTGCGTCACGTCGAGGGCCGGGCGTATGAAGAGATCGCCGAGATCCTGGACCTCCCCCTCGGCACCGTGAAGACCTACATCCACCGGGCCCGCAACGAGTTGCGGGCCTCGCTCGCGCACCTCCGCGAGTGAAACCTTCCCCCGGAACCCGCCGTAGGAGGGCTCGATCATGAGCGACCTGCGCCACACCCACCTGACCGCGGACGACCTCGATGCCTGGCTCGAGGGCCGGCTCGGGTCCGCCCGGGCCGGGCACCTCCACCACTGTGCGGAGTGCCGGGACCTGGTCGAGCGCGAGCGCGCCCTGGTGGAGTTCCTCGGCGCCCTGCCCCGCTTCGCCCCCTCCCCCGGGCTCCCGGACCTGGTCATGGCCCGGGTCCAGGTGCCCCAGCCCGCCCTGGCCACCGCCCGTCCCGTCGTCCCGTCGTCCCGTCGTCCCGTCGCCGCCATCGCGGCCTCGGTCCTCGTCGGGATGGCCGCGAGCATCGCGTGGAGTCTCGGCAATCGCGAGCTGCTGGACAGCTGGGGGGCCTGGCTCCTCGGCGAGTCCAGCCGGGTGCTCTGGGTGGGAGTGCAGGCCGTCGCGTCGAACCTCCTCGAACAGCCCTGGTCCCAGGAAGTCCGGAGCTTCCTCTCCGCTCCCGGACGTTTCCTGCCCGCCCTGGGCGCGGCCTCCCTGGTCTACGCAAGCGGCCTCCTGGCGCTCCGGCGCCTGATGGCGTTGCCGACCGCCGGGGTGGCCAATGCGCGCTAGCCGCCTCACCCTCGTCGCGCTCGCCCTCGGCGGGTTCGGTGGCCACGCTGGCGTGGCCGCGGCCGCCGTTCCCGATCCCGTCCGGACCGCCGCCGAGGCGGTGAGCGCCCTCCGCGGCCGCCTCGAGGGTCGGCGGACCGCCACCGCCTCCCGCCACTATGTCTCCCTCGAGCCGGACCACGCGGCCCTGCTGCTCGAGTTCCGCGACGCCCCCTCGCTCGAGGTGGCGCTCGAGGACGGCCGCGTGCTGGTGGACGGCCGGAGCGTGGGCCGCTACGAGCCCAGCGGGGAGCTGGAGCTGAGCTGGCGCGAGTTCCTCGCCGATGCCGACCATCTCGACGTGGTCGAGACGGTGCGCCTGCTCCGCGGGTGGGAGCCGCGGTCGGGCGGCGACGCCCACGCCGTGCGCGCCGTGCGTCGGAGCACCCGCTCGGTCCAGGCGCCCGCCGTGGCACCGCCGGCGCCCCAGCCGGTCCCGCCGGCCGCGGCCGACGGCCCGTCGGTGGACCTCTCCAGCCTGACCGACCGGCTCGCCCTGGAGGACCGGCTCCGCGCCCTCCTCCGCGAGGCCCCGGCCGGCGCCCTGCGGGTGACCGTGGCCGGCGGCGAGGCCCGGATGGGCGACTTCTCGATCGGCTCGAGCGAGACCCACGAGGGGCACCTCCTCGTGCTCCGCGGCACCGCCGACATCTATGGCCGGCTGGTGGGCAACCTCGTCACCGTGGACGGCGACGTGGTGCTCCACCGCGGGGCGGTGGTCCAGGGCGACGTGCTCGCGATCGGCGGCCGGGTCCGGGACGGCGGCGGCACGGTGAGCGGCGAGATCGCCTCCCTCGCCGAAGCCGCCGTGCCCGTCGCGCCCCGGGCGGCGGCCGGGGGCGCCACGCGCACCCTCTACCGGTCCGCCGGGCTGGTCGGCGTCTTCCTCACCCTCGCCTTCCTCGGCCTGGCCCTCGTCCTCTTCGGCCGCCCCCAGCTCGAAGTCGTCTCCGACACCGTCAGCCACTCCTTCGGCCGCGCCTTCGTCACCGGCCTGGTGGCCCAGGCCCTCGTCGTGCCGACCTTCGGGATGCTGGTGGTGGGGCTCGCGCTCAGCATCGTCGGGGTGCTGCTCATCCCCTTCGTCGTGATCGCCTACGCCCTGCTGGTGGTGGTGGGCCTCCTCGGCGGCCTCCTCGCCGTGGCCCACGCGATGGGGGAGACCTGGACCCGCCGCCGGCTCGCGTCGGGCGCCGACATCGGGTCGCCCAACAGCTACCGTTATCTCCTGGTCGGGCTGGCGGGCGCCGGTGCGGTGTGGGCCACCTGGGTCGCGGTGGGCTGGGTGCCGGTCGCGGGCGACCTGGTGCGGGCCGCGGCCATCCTCGTCACCTGGCTGCTCGGCACCGCCGGCTTCGGGGCGATGCTCCTCTCCCGCGCCGGCATCCGGGAGAACTTCGCCGGGCGCCTCATCCCGGCCGAGGCGCTCACCGACGAATACCTCTGGGCCACGCCGCAGTTCGGCGTGCCGGCGGTCAAGCGGCCGGGGCCGCGCCGGGAGCGGGGGGAGTGACGCGCCCGGCGGCCCTCCTGCTGGCGCTGGCGCTCGCGGCCCCCCCCGCCGCGGCCCAGTCGCTCCGCTCGATGACCCTCGCCCGCCAGCAGCACGGCGAGCCGCGGCTCCGCGCCACCGTCGCGTTCGGGGCGGGCGACCTGACGATCCAGCCGGCGCCCCCGGGGACGCTCTACGCCGCCGA
>JAICEH010000235.1 GCA_025924275.1 Gemmatimonadales bacterium
CCGTGAGATCGGATCCGGTCGTCCCGTTCAGCCGTCCCGTTCAGCCGTCGAATTCAGCCGTCCAGTCCAGCCGTCGAGTCCAGCCGCCCGGTCCCGCCGCCCGGTTCCGCCACCCTCAGCCTCCCCGCGCGTTCGACCAGGGCGGCGAACAGCCCGAAGAGGCTGCCCCACGCGCGCCGGAGCTCGAGCGAAGCCTCCGGATATCCCTCCACGAGCACGTCGAGCAGCGCGTCGCGGACCATCGGGTATTCGCTGGCGGCGGGGCCGTACTCCCGGAACCGCCGTGCGAGTCGGGCCAGGGCCGGTACCAGCTCGTCGTCCGAGCCCGCGACGGCGATGGCCTGGTCGAGCTCCCCCAGGAGCCCCTCCCGCGACGCCTCCTGGTCGAGGCAGGCGAAGCGGGAGGCGGTCCGCGGCGATACGTCGGCGAGCCGCGCGCGGAACCGGTGCACCGCCGCCACTCGCCGGGGAGCCAGGCGGGCCCAGCTCTCCCGGACGAGGGTTGCGTGTGAAGGGGTCAAGGCCAGTACGGGAGGTTGAGGTCCTTGGTCACGCCCTCGATGAAGATGACGCCGCTCTTGTAGGCGTCCTGCCCGACCTCGGGGGTGGACCACACGCCGACGTCGTAGCAGCCGGTCGGCACTTCCATCGTGGCCGAGGTGCCGCCCTCGATCGGGTTCGACCCGATCAGGTTCGCGCCGAATGACCCGATGCCGCAGAGCCGGATCTTGACCGCGGCGATGTCGTCGGTCGTCTGGTTGTTGATCCTGAGCATCGCCGGCCCCTCCTCCTCGGGCGGCGGCGGCGGGGTGGACGGGCCGGTGGAACCGCCGTCGTCCCCGCCGCAGGCGGCGGTGGCGAGGGCCAGCACGGTCGCGGCGGCCAGGAGGGCCTTCCGGGCGTTGAACTGGATGCGGTGCAGCATTGTATCTGTTCTCCTGCTGGGGTTCGGTGGCAGCGGACCCTCCGCCGCCTCGGTTGCGCCGGGCCGGGCTGGCCTCGACGCGCCCCAACGGTAAATTCGGCCCTCACCACGGAGTCCCGCGGAAGTCGCCCCCGGAATCACCCGAAAGTCACCTGGCCTAAAGTGTTGCGAATTCACGCGTTGGGTGGGCTGTTCGTGGAGCGGGACGGCCGGGTGCTGGCCGGCGCGGCGGCCCAGCCACGCCGGCTGGCCATCCTGGCACTCCTCGCCCGGGCCGGTCAGCGGGGGGTAACCCGGGACAAGCTCCTCGGCATCCTCTGGCCCGACCAGGAGGAGGAGAAGGGTCGCCGAGCCCTGACCCAGGCGCTCTACGCCCTCCGCCAGGAGCTGGGGAGCGAGGAGGCAATCACCGGGGCCAAGGACCTCCGGCTCGACCCCGCCCAGGTCGCGAGCGACGTCGGCGACTTCGCCCAGGCCTTGGCGGAGGGACGGACCGAGGAGGCGGTGGCCGCCTACGAGGGCCCCTTCCTGGACGGGTTCCACCTGCCTGGGGCCGAGGACTTCGAGCGCTGGGTGGAGCAGGAGCGGCAGGCGCTGGCGCACGACTTCGGCGAGGCGCTCCGGACCCTGGCCACGGCGGCGGGGACCCGGGGGGACGGCGACGCCGCGGTGCGCTGGTGGAAGCGCCTCGCGGCCCACGATCCCCTCGACCCGCGCACATCGGTGGCGCTGATGCGGGCCCTCGTGGCGGCCGGCGACGCGCGCGGAGCGCTGCAGCACGCCCGGATCCACGAGCTCCTGCTGCAGGAGGAACTCGACCTGCCGCCCGACCGGGAAGTGGCAACGCTCGCGGCCGAGATCAGGACGAAGCTGGAACGGGGGGCGGGAACCGTCGCGGAGGTCCCGGCCGCCCCGGGCCCTCCGGACACCCTCGACCAGCCAGTTCCGACCGACGACCAGAAGCCGGCGGCGGCCGAGCCGCGGCCAGCCCCGAGCGACCAGCGCCCGGTGGCGCCCGATCCCGCCCCCCTCGCCACGGGACCCGGTGGCCCGCACCGCAGCTCCGCCGGCCCCTGGGCTCCGGGGAGTGCAGAGCCCGAGGCCGCGGCGAAAGCCGGGCACGCCGATCCCCTCGTCTGGGCCGCCGGCGTCGCGGTCATCGTCGCGGCCATCGCGCTCGTCGTGACACTCGGGCGTCGCCCGCGCGAGGCCCCCCTGGCCGACCCCTCGCGGGTGGCGGCGGAGCGGGCGGGAATGGCGGCCGACAGCACGCCGGTGGTGGTGGTGGGGCGGGTGGTGGACTACACCGGCAACGACCTGGCCCGGGCGCTGGGGGACATGCTGGGCACCAACCTGGCGCGCGCACCGCAGCTCCGGGTGGTGAGCACCGCCCGGATGTACGAGCTGCTCCGCGACAAGCAGGACACCAGTGCTGCCGCCATCCTCGCCGCGGCCCGGAGCGCGGGCGCCACCGAGCTGCTCGAGGGCGCGCTCCACGCCCGGGGCGACACCCTGCGCCTCGACCTCCGCCGGCTCGACCTCGCCACCGGCGACGTCCGCGAGGCGTGGACGGTGCAGGGCGCGGAGGCCTTCGCGCTCGCCGACAGCGCCACGGCGCGCATCATCGCCGCGCTCGGCCTGCCCGCCATCGGCTCGCTCGCCGAAGTGACCACGCGATCGGTGGACGCCTGGCGCTCCTACGAGGTCGGGCTCCGCCACTTCTATGCCGGCGAGTACGGCCGGGCGGAGGAGCGCTTCCAGCAGGCGATGATCCGGGACCAGCAGTTCGCGATGGCGACCTACTACCACGCGCTCTGCGCCACCGATGCAGTGGAGGCGCTGGTCCGGATGGAGAACGCGCGGCGCCTCGCCGCCCGCGCCTCGGACCGCGAGCGCCTGCTGATCACCGCGGCGTGGGCGGAACGGAACACCGATCCTTCGCTCCGCGCGGTGGCCGAGAGCCTCACCGTGCGCTACCCGGCGGAGCTCGAGGGGTGGGTGTACCTCGCCACCGGGC
>JAICEH010000236.1 GCA_025924275.1 Gemmatimonadales bacterium
CGCGTCACCCCGCTCCCCGCTCCCCTCTCCCCGCCCACCACCACCACCTCGTGCCTCCCCCCGTCGTCCACCAGGTCGATCACCGGCCATTCCTGCCTCCGGCCATCCACCGTCACCTCGGCGCCCTCGAGGTCCACCCGTCCCGGGTCGCGCACGGTGATGGCGTACGTGCTGCCGCCGAATCGGTAATCCACCGAGAACTCCCGCCAGTCGGCGGGGACCCGCGGGGTCACGGTGAGCGTGCTGCCCCGGCGGACGAGGCCGAGGATGCCCTCGAGGCCCACCCGATGGGCCCAGCTCGCCGAGCCGGTGTACCAGGTCCAGCCGCCGCGCCCCACCTGGCCCGGTGCGCTGTAGACGTCGGCCGGGACGGCGTAGGGCTCCACCTGGTACCGGGCCACCTCCTCCGGCGTGCCGGTGCGGGCCAGGGGGTTGATCATCTGGAACAGCTCGAAGGCCCGCTCGCCGCGCCCCTCGAGCGCCGTGGCCAGCACCGCCCAGAGGGCGGCGTGCGTGTACTGCGCCCCGTTCTCCCGCACGCCGGGGAGGTAGCCCTTGATGTACCCCGGGTCCTGCGGCGTCGCGTCGAACGGCGGGGCCAGCAGCTTGAGGAGTCGGGCCTCCCCGTCCACCAGGTGCTCCTCGAAGGCGCGCATCGCCTGGGCGCGCCGGGCGGGGTCGCCGGCGCCCGAGAGCACGCTCCAGCTCTGGGCCACGGAGTCGATCCGGCATTCGTCCGCCGACGCGGTGCCGAGCGGGGTTCCGTCGTCGTAGTACGCCCGGCGGTACCACGCGCCGTCCCAGCCGTGGTGCTCCGCCGCTGCCGCGTACTCGGACGCGCGCGCGCGGAACTCCGCGGCGGTGCCCGCGTCCCCCCGCAGGTCGGCGCACTCGGCGAAGTCGCGCAGCACCGCGATGAGGAACCAGGCCAGCCACACGCTCTCGCCCCGGCCCTCCGCGCCCACCCGGTTCATCCCGTCGTTCCAGTCCCCGCCGCCGATGAGCGGCAGGCCGTGGGCGCCGGCGGTGCACGCGCGGCGGAGGGCCCGGAGGCAGTGCTCGTACACGGTGGCCCGGTCGGCCGACTCGCCCGGCAGGTCGTAGATCTCGTGCTCGCCGGGCTCGAGCGCGCGCATCGTGAGGAACGGTGCGGTCTCGTCCAGCACCGAGGCGTCGCCGGTGGTCCGGACGTAGTGCGCCACCGCATAGGGGAGCCACACCAGGTCGTCGGAGAAGCGGGTGCGCACCCCGCGTCCGCTCTGCGGGTGCCACCAGTGCTGCACGTCGCCCTCGGCGAACTGGCGACCCGCCGCGCGGACGAGGTGCGCCCGCGCGAGGCCTGGCTCGGCGTGCAGCAGGGCCGTCACGTCCTGGAGCTGGTCCCGGAAGCCGTAGGCGCCGCTGCTCTGGTACAGCGCGGTGCGGGCCCACATCCGGCAGGTGAGCGCCTGGTAGAGCGCCCAGTGGTTGAGCAGCGCGTCGAAGGTCGGCTCCGGGGTCCGCACCGTCACCGCCGAGAGCCGCACGTCCCCCGCCGCCACGGTTGACTCGACGGCCGCGCGGGCCCGCGCGGGATCGAGGAGGGCGTCCACCAGCGCCGTCGCGGCCTCCTCGCCCTCGGCCGCCCCGAGCAGCACGACCACCTCCCGCGATTCCCCTGCGGCCAGTGCGAGTCTGCACTCCAGGGCCGAGCAGGGATCCAGCCCGGCACCGGTGGCGCCTTCGAGCCGGCCCGCCGCCGGCCGGCCGAGCCACCCGTTCCGCCCGACGAACTCCTTCCGGTCCCCGGTGTGGCCGGTGACCGGCTCGCTCACGGCGTGGAAGGCGGTCCAGCCGCCGAACGCCGGGTCGAAGTGGTTCCGGGCGAACATCGCGCGCCGCGCCGCATCGAAGCGGGTCTGCAGGTGGAGCGCCGTCTGCTCCCGGTGGACGCCCAGGGTCCACTCCGCGTAGGCCGTCAGGGTGAGCCGGCGCGCGCGCCCGGACCGGTTGCTCACGCGGAGGAGCGCCAGCTTGACCGCCGCGTCGGGCGCGATGCCGAGGGTGAGCTCGGTCGCGATGCCGTGCTGTGCGTGCTCGAAGGTCGTCCGCCCGGGGCCATGCCGCACGGTGTAGGGCGCCTCGTGGCGGAGCGGGGCCGGAGTCGGGCCCCACCGCTCCCCGGTCACGTCGTCCCGGAGCCAGAGCGCGTCGCCCGGCGGGTCGCTCACCGGATCGTTGTGCCACGGGGTGAGCCGGAAGAAGTAGCTGTTCCCCGCCCAGGTGCACCCGGTGCCCCGCTCGCTCACCACGAAGCCGCCCTGCGGGTTGGCGATCACGTTCACCCACGGCGCCGGGGGCAGGTGGTCCCCCGCGACCCCGATCTCGTAGCGGCCGTCGGGCAGCAGGCGCCCGTGGCCGTTGGGATAGTCGGGCAGCCAGACGGTCGGACGGTCGGGTGGCTCGGCCCTTCGCCCCTCCGGTGTCCCCCCGGTCCGACCGCCCGACGGTCCGACCGGCCGACCGTCCGACCCGCCATCCGTTTCCCCACCCTCCCGCCGCGCCTCCTCCCTCGCCTCGAGGATCCGTCCCAGCCCCCGCCCGTCGCACGGGATGATCACCCGTGCCGAGGCGCGGAGCATCAGCAGGTCGGTGGGGTCGAGCAGGTCGCGCCGGCGCACGTGGATCCCGCCCGGTCGCTCCAGCCCGCCCACCTCGCCCACCGTGGCCATCGCGGCGAGGATCTTCTCCTCCAGCTCGCGGAGGTAGCTGCTGGGACGCTGGTTCAGCACCACCAGGTCGACGGCCAGGCCGCGCCGGCGCCAGTAGTTGTGGGCCGCGAGCAGCTGCCGGAGCGTGGGCAGCCCCTCCTCGGCCTCGATCGTGGCGAGGAGGATCGGCCAGTCGCCGGAGATGCC
>JAICEH010000237.1 GCA_025924275.1 Gemmatimonadales bacterium
CCGGGTCGACGGCGATCTCGCTGCCGACCACTCCGGCCTCGGCGCGGGGGACACTCACCCCGATGTCCCTCGGCCACCATCGCGGGTAGGCCCGGACGTCGGCCAGCGCGACATAGAGCGCCTCGGCCGGATGCGGCACGAGGCGCTCGTCGGTGGTCTCGATGAGGGTGGATCGCGGCATCGTCCGGGAATGAAGGTGGGGAGGCCGGCGAATGGCAACCGGCCGCGCGATCATCCGGCGAGGCTCGCGGTACCGGTCAGCAGCTCGAGGAAGGGAACTCGGTCGCCCAAGGAAGCCGCGGCCACGGCGCGGCCGGCCAGGGCGCCCACCACGTTGCCGGTGCCACCGTACCCCCCGATGGCCCAGAGGCCCGGGCGTACCTCCGTTGCGATCGGGACGCCGTCCGACGTGAACCCGACCGGTGCCGCCCAGCGATGGGTCACCGGGGCGGTGATCCGGAGGTGGCCGCGGAGGAAGCGATCGAGCAGCGCCTGCACGCCGGCAGACGGTTCCGCGACCGCGGTCCACTCCTCACCCCCACCGAGGTCCCGGAAGCCGCCCAGGGCGAGCCGCCCGTCCGGCAGCTGCTGCCAGTATTCGAATCCCCACCGGTAGTACACCGGCCGGGGGAATACCGGCGCGGGGAGCGGCGCGGTGGCGAGCATCTGGAGCCGCGCCGTCCGGACCCGTCCGGCGAGCACCGGGAGGACCCGCTCCAGGCCGCCATCGACCGCGACGATCACGGTCCCGGCCCGCACCTCGCCGTTTGGCGTGATCACGCGATTCGGTTCCACCGAGGTGGCGGGCGTCCGCTCGAAGAGGCGAGCGCCCGCCGCGAGCGCAGTCCGCGCGAGGCCCCGACAGCGCGCGAGGGGCTGGAAGGCGGCGTCGGCCGGGAAGTGGAGCCCGTGTCCCTCGGCCCCGTCCCAGGGTTCCGCCGGGAGGCCGTCGGCCTGCATCGCGGCGAGCTGCGCCTCGCAGTCCGCCAGTTCCTCCGCATCCGACGCGATCCGGAGCGAGCCCGTCCGGCGAACCGCGGCCGGCGATTCGGCCGCGATCCGGTCGATCCCCTCGAGCGTGGCCCGGTAGAGCGCGAGCGCGCGCTCCCGGCCGAGGGAGGCGACGGTCTCGTGATAGAAGCGGGCGAGACCGGCGAGGAGGAAACCTCCGTTCCTCCCGGCGGCCCCGGCGGCGACCTCCCCGGCATCGAGACCGATGACGCGCCGGCCCCGGGCGCAGAGCTCGAGCACCGCGCTGAGCCCCGACCCTCCGAGCCCGACGACGCAGGCGTCCGCCTCGAGGGTTCCCTCGAGCGGGGCGAGGCCGAGGCCTTTCCCGTCCTCCCAGACCGGGGGCGTGGCGGCGGGGGTCGTCATCGGAACAGGTAGGCGAAGCGCCGCTTGAACGCGGCCTTCCGCGCGGCTCGGGTGGCACCCTCGGCGCCGCCGCACCGATGCGCGGCGTGGGCGTCCCACCCCTCGGGCCACGAGGCGAAGACCGTCTGCCGGCAGCCGGGGCAGAGCACGCGCTCCCCCACCACGTCCTCCGCCGTCAAGTCCACGGCGTTGAGGATCTCGCCCCCCTCGCCGCGACGCACGCCGGCCAGCGCGCCGGTGAGCACGGTGCGGGCCCGGAAGCAGGCCTCGTGGCACCAGTACTCGTCGAGGTGCCGTGCGCGCTCCCCCGCCCCGCTCTCGAGCAGGAGCCGGCACGGCTCGGTGGCTGAATTGCGGATCGGAAGGCCGCAGAAGCAGCAAGGTTCCCAGTGGTACTCGCCGGGGCGCGGGCGTTCCGCCCGGAGCGCCTGGAAGAAGTCCGGATCAGGACTGGAGGACGGGTGCGCCAGATTCTCCCCCGGGATCGGGTCGCGGGCGGGGCGTGCGGCAGTGCCGGCCCTGAGCGCGGCTTCCTCGCCTCCCGGCCGGGATGCCGGGCGGGGGAGGCGCACTCCACCAGTGTACCGGGCGGGCACGCTGCGAGCCAGACCCGCGCTGGCTTCGTCCTGCCCGACGGGGCGCCGCGGGCGACCCGGGAGCGGCGGAGCCTCACCCGGCCCGCGCCGGGCCCCCCTCCTCGCGGTTGGCGCGCGCCGGCGCTGGCGCGACCGGTGTTCCTCCACCCCGCCAGGTGACCGGTGCCTGGCCGGTCTCCCGCCGGAAGACGCGACAGAAATGGCTCTGATCGGCGAATCCTGCAGCCGCTGCGATGGCCGCGATCGGCTGCGACGTGGTGAGGAGCCGGTCGGCGGCCCAGTCGAGCCGGAGCCGGCGAAGGTACTCCCCGACCGGGCAACCGAAGGCGCGACGGAACCCGCGCGCCAGGGTGACCGGATGCACCGCCACGCGCTCGGCCAGCGCGGTGAGCCCGAGCGGCTCGCTGAACTCGGCGTGGAGGATGTCGCGCGCCTGAGCCAGCCACCGGCCACCCCGACCCGGAGTCGGGGCCTGCCGACGGGCTGCCACGGCCACGAGCTCGACCACCCAGCCCTCCACCGCCGCGGGATTCACCTCGCTGGCCCGGTCGAGTTCGCGGGCAAGCTGCGCGGCCACCCCGCCGACGATGCCGCCCTCGAACTGGCGGGGCTCGTCCAGCACGGCGCCGAGGGGATGCAGCGCCAGGCTGAACGCGGCCTCGACCTCCACCATCACGCCCCGGGCGTCGCCGAGGTCGAAGCGATTGGCGTGGCGTTCGCCGGCGGGGGTGAACTTCACCGAGGCGGGGCGGCAGAACAGTTCCCGGCCTCGCAGGTACTCGCGGAAGGCCCCATCCCGGACGTAGCAGATCGTCGGGTTCTCGTGCTCGTGCCAGGGCAGGCC
>JAICEH010000238.1 GCA_025924275.1 Gemmatimonadales bacterium
GCTCCGGGACCACCGGGAGGCGGAGCCGCCGCCGGTGGAGATCTGCCAGCGTCCCGCGTCGGTGTCAGGGAAGGGCCGCACGAAGACCTCGTCCCGGCCCGATTCGTTCGAGGTGTAGGCCAGCCAGCGGCCGTCGGGGGAGAGTGCCGGGCCCTCCTCCCAGTATGGTCCCGTGAGGAGAGGCGTCGGCAGGGAATCACGACCGGGCCGCACGCCGTGGATGTCCCGGTTGCCGTCCGCCTGGGTGGACCGGTAGACCAGCCACTGCCCGTCGCGCGAGAGCAGGGCCTCGTTGATCGGGCGCCCGGGCACCCGCCAGACCAGCTCGGCGGCGGCGCTCCCGTCCGCCCGCTTCCGCCAGACCTCCGGGGGGCCACTGTCGGGCGCCATGAGGTAGAGGACCCACCGGCCGTCCGCGGTCCAGGTCGGCCGGATCGAGGCCCTGCCTTCGAACGTCAGGCGGGAGAGGGGGCCGGCAGGGAGCTGCTTGATCCAGATCTCCGGGCCGGTCGTCCCGACCACGTCGAGCGCCAGTCGGGTGCCGTCTGGCGAGAGGCTGAGCCCGCGATTGGCGGAGGGGTTGTAGGTGACCGGCGGATCGAGCGGTGTCACGCCGCCCTCCCGGCTGACGTACACCAGCTCCGCCACCCCACCCGCGCCGGTCGCCAGGCCGGGGGCGTACACCAGCGTCCCGCTGGGCGAGATGGCGAGGTCGGCCGAGCCGAACGGCTTGGTCATCACCCCCTCGAACAGGGGCACGGCGGGTCCGGTCAGCACCAGCTTGTCCAGGTCGAACGGCGCGGCGAGAACGGCCCCGTCCGCGCGCAGGAACACCAGGTACCCCGGTTCGACATACCGGGCCACCAGGCCCTTGGTGAGGACGTGGCGCTCCCGCGTCCGGAAGTCGAACGCCACGAGGTCGAAGTCGGTCGGGTCCAGGTTGCGCCGGGACCGGTAGAGGAGTCCCCGTCCCTCGGGCAGCGCCGCCGGCCAGGCGTGACCCAGTTCGTTGGTGGCGGAATCCAGCGGCACGATCGGCTCCGGGCTTCCCCCGTCCGCCCGGAGGCGTGCCAGGCCGACGGGGGAGTCGTAGTAGATCCAGCCGTCGGTGCTCCACGCCCCGCCGCCGCCCGATCCGGCGCCTGCCTGGGTCAGGGTGATCGGCGGGCCGCCGGTCACCGGCACCACCTTCAGGAGGAAGTCCGAGCCGGCGGAGAACGCGATGCGATTGCCATCCGGGGAGAAGAAGGGGCTGGCTGCGCCGGTCGTTCCCGGCAGCGGCGTGGCATCGAGGCGGTCGCGATCCCGGACCCAGAGCTGGTCCCCACCCACGCCGGACCCGACGTAGACGATGCGGCTGCCATCCGAAGAGATGGCGAGGTTCACGCCGAGGACCCCCTGGCGCATCGCCTGGTCGGGGGGGAGCCCCATGCTGTAGCGCCGTACCGGCCGGGGCGCCTCGGGCCGGAGCCATCCCCAGGCGGCGAGGGCGGAGGCGAGGAGGGCGAGGGTGGCGAGGGCGAGGACGGGAAGACGGGAAGACGGAACGACGGAACGGTGGGCCGAGGCCGCGATGGCGGTCGTCGCCATGTAGCCCGGGTCCTCCAGGGCGCGGACGAAGTCGGCCGCGGTGGCGAAGCGGTCGGCGGGAAGCTTGGAGAGGGCGGTGAGCACCGCGGCCTCGACGTGCAGCGGCACCGTGCGCCGCTGGGCCGTGAGCCGCCGGGGCTCCTCGGTGACCACCCGCGCCACGATGGCCTGGGCGCTGGGTCCGGTGAAGGGCGGCTCCCCGGCCAGCATCTCGTAGAGCACGGCGCCGAGGGCGTAGACGTCGGAGCGGGCGTCGAGGTCGCGCTCGCCCATCGCCTGCTCGGGGCTCATGTAGAAGGGCGTGCCAAGCGACATCCCGGTCTCGGTCATCCGGGTGCCGTCGCCGGCGCGGCTGGCGGCGAGCGCGATGCCGAAGTCGGCCACCAGCGCGCTCCCGTCGTGGATCAGGATGTTCTCCGGCTTGATGTCGCGGTGGATCACGCCGTGGCGATGGGCGTAGTCGAGCGCGCCGGCCACCTCGCGGGCCAGCCGGACGGCATCGGGAACGGCGAGCTGCTTCTCCCGCTGGAGCCGGTCGCGGAGCGACTCGCCCTCGACGTACGGCATCGCGTACCAGAGCTGGCCGGCTGCCTCGCCGGAGTCGATAAGCCCGAGGATGTGGGGGTGCTGCAGGTTCGCGGTGGTCTTGATCTCGGTGAGGAAGCGGTCGGCGCCGATCACGGCGGCGAGTTCGGGCCGGAGCACCTTGACCGCGATCCGGCGGTCGTGGCGCAGGTCGTGGGCGAGATAGACCGTGGCCATCCCGCCCTGGCCCAGCTCCCGCTCGAGGCGGTAGCGGTCGGCGAGGGCCGTGGCGAGCGCGCCGGGCACCGAGGTCACCGGGCCTCCGGCGGCCCGTCGGGATGCGGCTGGCACCCCGGGGGCTGCTCGATCGTCCAGGCCATTGCGGCGATCCGCCAGCCGGCGGCCGTGCGCACGAAGGTGAACTGGTCCACGCCGCAGTGGGACCACTTTCCGTCGAGGTAGAAATCGTAGGGGAGCCAGACGGTGGCGAGACCGCCGGCAATGCGCACCTCGGGCCGGAAGCCGCGCTCGACGACCGCCTGGTCGTAGCGCATCGCCCGTTCCTCGGCCCGGGTGCGGGCGCGGTACCGGGGCGACCCCTCCACGGTGAATGCGCGGAACTGGACGGCCTCCTCCAGCATCAGGTCGGTGAAGGCGACCGGGTCGTTGCGATTGACGGCC
>JAICEH010000239.1 GCA_025924275.1 Gemmatimonadales bacterium
CACGATCCGTCGGGTCACCAGCCAGGTCACCAGCACCGCCACGCCGCCGTAGAACCGGGGCATCGGCTCCGGCGGCACGGCCAGGTACACCCACGCGGCGGCGAGGAGGGCCGCCACCGGGGCCACCCGGTGCGCCAGCCGCTTCCCCCGCTCCTCCACCTCGCCCCGGCAGAGGACGCAGAGCTCGCCCCACCGGTTGGCCGGGTTCCGCCGGCCGCAGCGGACGCAGGGGACGTCACGCGAGACGCCGTGCAACGGCATCGCCGAACGCGGCCGTGCCGGCCGTGCCCCCGAGGTCCGCGGTGCGGACGCCGTCGTCCACGATCGTGGCCCGCACCGCCTCCCGCACCCGGCGGGCGGCGGCGAGCTCGCCCAGGTGCTCCAGCATCATCCCGGCGGCGAGGATCTGGGCGGCGGGGTTGGCCACGCCCTTCCCGGCGATGTCCGGGGCGCTCCCGTGCACCGGCTCGAAGATCGCGGCGGTGGCACCGATGTTGGCGCCGGGCGCCAGCCCCAGCCCGCCCACCAGCCCCGCCGCCAGGTCGCTCAGGATGTCCCCGAACATGTTGGTGGTGACCACCACGTCGAACTGCTCCGGGCGGATCACCATCTGCATCGCGGTGTTGTCGATGATCAGGTCGTTGGCCTCGACCCGACCGGCGTACTCCGCCGCCACCGCGCGGCCCACCTCGAGGAAGAGCCCGCTCACCATCTTGAGGATGTTGGCCTTGTGCGCGATGGTCACCTTCGTCCGCCCGGTGCGCACCGCGTGCTCGAAGGCGTGGCGGATGATCCGCTCGCAGCCGTGCCGGGTGACGATCGCCACCGACTCCGCCACCGCGCGCGGGTCGTCGCCCACCTGGACGAAGTGCTCCACCCCGATGTAGAGCCCCTCGAGGTTCTCCCGCACGATCACCAGGTCCACGGCCTCGAACCGGCCGGGGAGGATGGTGTAGGCCGGCCGCACGTTGGCGTAGAGCCCGAACTCCTTCCGGAGCGCCACGTTCACCGAGCGGAAGCCGCCCCCCACCGGGGTGGTGAGCGGCCCCTTGAGCGCCACGCGGGTGCGCCGGATGCTCTCCAGCGTGTCGTCGGGGAGCGGCGTGCCGCGGGCGTCCACCGCGGCCATCCCGCCCACCTGGGCGTCCCAGGCGAAGCGCACCCCGGTGGCCTCGAGCACCCGGAGCGTGGCCGCGGTGATCTCGGGGCCGATCCCGTCCCCCGGGAGGAGGGTCACCTCGTGCGTGGTCACGGCGCGGCCTCGGGCGGGACCACCTGGAGGATCGCGGCCTCGTAGGCGGTGGCGGCGTCGGGGCCCTCGCCCCGCGGCGTGGCGCGCCAGAGGATGGAGCCGGTGCGGGTGTCGGCGAGGACGAACACCAGGTCGGCGCGCACCGTGCCCGGCACCCCGTCGAACACCGCGGAGGCCGGCACCAGCACGTAGCGCGAGTCGGAGAGCGCGGCGAGGGTGCGGAGGCTGCTCCGGAGCGGGTCGGGCACGATCTGCAGGTTCGGGTTCCGGAGCGAGGCCTGCCCCAGCTTGTCGGGATCGCCCATCATCCCCGGCGCGCGCCGCGCGATCCGGCGGAGCTCGTCGGGCAGGACCCAGGTCACCTCCGGCACCCGGGCCGTCAGGAACTCGCCGAAGGCGCTGTCGGCGCGGGCCAGGCCCCGGGTGCGGGGGGAGACCACCGAATCCCCCGCGAGGGCCGTGGGCACCAGGAGATGGGTGATGGGGAGGACCGCGACCTTCTGGCCGGCGAGCGGGGGCACGGCGATCGGGGCCACCAGCGGCGGGGCCGGCTCCTGCGCCTCGGCGGGCGAGGCGCCCCCGGGCGCGGTGCGGCCGCCGCAGGCGATCGCGGTCAGGAGGGCGAACGGAAGCCAGGCCGACCGTCGCATCGCCATCCCCTGCCTCCAGGTAGCTAACCGATTGTAAGTCAATGACTTGCCAGGGCCCGAGGGCCCCCGTGGCAGGCGGGAAGGATAATCGGGGGAAGGGGGGGATGGGAGGGCGGCGGGCGGACGGGCGGACGGTCGGACGGTCGGACGGTGGGGGATGGGGCGGACTTCCCGTCGTCCCGCCTTCCCGCCTTCCCGTCTACTCCATCGCCTGCCCCCCATCCACCACGATCGTCTGCCCGGTGATGTGCCGGGCGGCCTCGGTGCAGAGGAAGGCGATGACGCTGGCCACGTCGTCCGCCTCGGCGAGCCGGCCGAGGACGGTGCGCTTCCGGGCCCGCTCGACCACCTCGGGGGGGAGCATCCCCATCCGCTCGGTGCGGATGAAGCCGGGGGCGACGCCGTTCACGTTCACGTTGGCGGGGCCGAGCTCGACGGCGGCGGCGCGGGTGAGGCCCTCGAGCGCGGCCTTGGAGGCGGCGTAGTTGGCCACCCCGAAGCCGGGCCGCTGGGCCTGGTGGGCGCTCACGTTCACGATCTTCCCGAATCGCTGGGCCCGGTAGAACGGGGCCGCGGCCTGGATGCAGTGGAAGGCGCCGGTCACGTTGGTCTCCAGCACGTCGTGCCAGGCCGACTCGGTCATCCGCCAGATGGCGCCGTCCATCGCGATGCCGGCGTTGTTCACCAGGAAGTGGACCCCGCCGAATTCGCGCTCCACGTCGGCGAAGAACCGCTGCACGGCCCCGCGGTCGCGCACGTCGCAGTGGGCGGAGAGGACCCTCCCGCCCATCGCGGACAGCGCGGTCTCGGTGAGCAGGGCCTGCTCCCGGACGTCGCGGCCGGGGAGGTCCACGAAGCAGAAGGCCACGGCGCAGCCGCGCCGGCCGA
>JAICEH010000240.1 GCA_025924275.1 Gemmatimonadales bacterium
GCGCATCATCGCCGCGCTCGGCCTGCCCGCCATCGGCTCGCTCGCCGAAGTGACCACGCGATCGGTGGACGCCTGGCGCTCCTACGAGGTCGGGCTCCGGCACTTCTATGCGGGCGAGTACGGCCGGGCGGAGGAGCGCTTCCAGCAGGCGATGATCCGGGACCAGCAGTTCGCGATGGCGACCTACTACCACGCGCTCTGCGCCACCGACGCAGTGGAGGCGCTGGTCCGGATGGAGAACGCGCGCCGCCTCGCTGCCCGCGCCTCGGATCGCGAGCGCCTCCTCATCACCGCGGCGTGGGCGGAGCGGAACACCGATCCCTCGCTCCGCGCGGTGGCCGAGAGCCTCACCGTGCGCTACCCGGCGGAGCTCGAGGGGTGGGTGTACCTCGCCACCGGGCTCATCAACGAGGGCGATGCCGCTGCCGCACGCGAGCCGTTGCACCAGGCGGTGCAGGCCGACACCGCGGGCTTCGCCACCGGGCAGCCGAACTGCATCGGCTGCCGCGCGCTTCATCTGCTGGCGGGCACCTACGAGCACACCGACTCCGCGGCGCGGGCCTCGCGGATGCTGGAGCTCTGGACCAGGCTCCAGCCCGACGCCTCGAACGCCTGGCGCTCGCTGGCCTACAGCTACGCGCGGGTGGGACGGGTTCCCGAGGCGCTCACCGCGCTGGCGCGGGCGGACTCCGCACTCCCTCGCGACCAGTGGCCCACCCGGGCAGTCATCCGGGCCCAGATCCTCACCTGGGCCGAGCGCTGGGACGAGGCGCTGGCGCTGCTCGGACCCGAGGCCCGGGGCAGCGTGCCCCGCGAACGGGCCGCGGCGCTCTGGTGGGTGGTCTACAACGACCGCCACCGGGGACGGTTCATCGAGGCGATGCGGCATGCGCGAGAGTACCGGGCGGTGCAGGTGCGCGCCGAGCTGCCCGAGCCCGGCACGGTGGATCCCGAGGCGGTACTCGAGGCGCTGGTGCTGCTCGAGGCGGGCCAGCCGCGCGCCTCGGCGGCACTCTTCGACTCGATCGCCCGGTTCCGCTGGCCCAAGGCCGCCGCTTCCCACGAGGCGCGGCAGCGGGCCTGGATGCTCACGCACTCCGCCGCCGGGCTCGCCGCCGTGGGCGACACCGGGGCACTCCGCACCGTGGCAGCCCAGGTCCGGGAAGCCGGAAGCCGGAGCGGGCTGCTGCGCGACCGCCTCCTCTCCCATCACGTCGAGGGCTTGCGATGGAGGCTCCGTGGGCAACCCGACAGTGCCATCGCCGCCTTCCGCGCCAGCATCTTCTCGATGACCGTGGGGTACACCCGGACCAATCTCGAGCTGGGGCGTCTGCTGCTTGGCGCCGGTCGGGCGGAGGAAGCGGTGCAGGTCGTCCAGCCGGCACTCCGCGGCGGGCTGGACGGGAGCCCGCTCTACGTGAACCGGACCGAGCTTCACGGGCTCCTGGGCGAGGCCTGGCTGGCAGCGGGGAACCGGGATTCGGCCCGAGTCCACCTGGACCAGGCGGCGCGGAACTGGGCGGAAGGAGATGAGCGGGCGCGGAAGGAATCGGAGCGCTGGCGGGGGCTCCTGGCCGCGATCGGTGGGCTCAACTGATTGTGCCGCAATAACTTACAAACGTACACTCCGGTAAGTGTTTCCCGTGAAACTTTAATCGGCTGCGGCTTCACCGCTGAGGGCGCGGAGATTCGCGGAGGGCCGCGGGGAGAAGTCGTCCTCCTGGGCTCCGCTCACGGACTTCTCGTGCCCGCCCCCGATCCCGCTCGAATCCAGGGCGGAAGGGGATCCAGGAAACGACGATGGCGTGCCGGGGTCGCGGGCCGCCCTCCGCGGGCCTCCTCGCTTTCCGCGGTGAATCCCCTCCGGAGGTTTCACGTGGAACGGGCCTTGAGGACCTCCATCACCAGCGCCTGGAGGTCCGCCGGGGAGACGCCCGGGATCCGCCCGGCCTGCCCCAGCGTGGCGGGCCGCCGAGCTGCCAGCTTCTCCCGCGCCTCCCAGGACAGCGACCGGAGGGCCGGGTAATCCAGCCCCTCCGGCAGCTCGAGCCCCTCCATTCCCGCCATCCGCCCCGCCCGCTCCCGCTCCCTTACCAGGTAGCCGCCGTACTTGAGCTCGACGTCGGCCCACTCGCACTCTCCCTCCAACCCTGCGGCCTGGAGCAGCTCCGCCAGTGGCGCCGTCGGCCGGCGCGCCAGGTCCGCGATCCGGGCCGGCTCCCGGATCGGGGTCCCCGACCGCTCGAGCACCGGGTTGGCGAGCGCCGGTTCGATCACCGAGGCGCGCGCCAGCTCGAGGGTCGCGTCCTCCCGCTCGAGCCGATCCCAGGCCCTCCGGCGCTCGGCTTCCCGGAGCAGCCCGAGCCGCTCGGCCAGGGGCACCAGGCGACGGAGCGCGTTGTCCTGCCGGAGGAGGAGCCGGTACTCCGCCCTCGAGGTAAACAGCCGGTAGGGCTCGTCCACCCCGCGGGTGACCAGGTCGTCCGCCAGGACCCCGATCATCGCCTGGTCCCGGCCCAACCGGACCGGCTCACGACCCAGTGCCAGCGCCGCGGCATTGAGTCCCGCGAGCACCCCCTGGCCCGCCGCTTCCTCGTAGCCCGTGGTCCCGTTCACCTGGCCGGCCAGGAAGAGCCCCGGCACCGCCCTCACCCCGAGCTCCGGATCCAGCTGGGTCGGGGGGAAATAGTCGTACTCGATCGCGTAGCCGGCCCGGGTCATCCGGACACGTTCGAGACCCGGTAC
>JAICEH010000241.1 GCA_025924275.1 Gemmatimonadales bacterium
GGGGCCGCCGCGGCAGCCGTGGCGGCCGTGGCAGCCGGTGCGTAGCCCGTCGAGGCGCTCCCCGCCCCCAGCGGGGACGACGGCCGGGCGGAGGGTGCCATCCCGCCCCCGCGCGGCACCGCCGGTCGAGGGAGGGGCGGGGGCGGCGCCACCACCGCGGCGGGCCGCTCCGGGGAAGAGGCCGGGGCCACCGGGGGCGGCGGAGTCGCTGCGGGCGCCGCCACCGGTTCGGGGCGCGGGGGCGGGGGTGGCGGCGGGGCCGCTGCGGTGGCCGGGGCGGCGGCAGACACCTCGAAGACGCCCTGGCACACGGCGCAGCGCGCGCGCACGCCGCCGGGCGGCACCTTCGCCGGGTCGATCCGGTACACGGTCTGGCAACTCGGGCAGGTCACGGTCATCGCGGACTCCTCAACGTCCTCCACGCGCCCCCGGAGGGGCGTCGGGTTCACTCGCCTGGCGCCGGTCCACCACGAACACGGAGCCGGGCAGCGTCTTCGCGTAGCTCTTCATCTCGGTCGCCAGTTCGCTCACCTGGGCCGGATGGGTGAACCGGCGGTGCCGGTTGGTGACGATCCCGATGGAGAGCGTCATCAGCGGGACCCGGTGCAGCTGGCCGCGGCGATCCTTGCCGAAGAAGTAGCCCGCCCGGCGATCCTGCTCGTTGTACTGCCACGGGACCAGCGTGTCGAACACCGACAGGATCTCGGTGCAGACCGGGCCGATCTGCTCGGCGGGCACGACGAAGATGAAGTCGTCGCCGCCGATGTGGCCGGTGAAGCCCTCGGTGCCCACCATCCCCCGCACCACGTCGTGGAGGATCCGGGAGACGAGGTAGATGACCCGGTCGCCATCATAGTAGCTGTACCGGTCGTTGAATTCCTTGAAGTGGTCGAGGTCCGCGTAGCAGACCGCGAACAGCCCGCCGGCCTCGAGCCGCCGCCGGATCTCCCGCTCGATCTCGGTGGTGCCGGGCATCCGGGTGGACGGGTGCACCGACACGTCCCGCTGGGCGCGCGCGACCATCGCCTCGAGCCGCGCGCGCTGCTCCGGCCCGTCGAAGAGCCCGGTGATCACCTCGTCGGCGCCGGCTCCGAACCAGGCCCGCACCGGGCCGGCCTCGTGCGCCGACCCGAGCACGGCGACCGGCACCACCGCCGCGAACGCGTCGCCCTTGAGCCGGGCCAGAAGGGCCAGGCCTGCCGGGCCGAGCGTGTCGCCGTCGAACACCAGCACGGCGTTCGCCCCGCGCAGCACCAGCTCCTCGACCGCCGCCCCGTCCGGCACCGCCTGGACCGGGTACCCGCGATCCTCCGCCCACTGGCGCACCAGGGGAGGGACGGCGCCGGCGCCCGGCGAGTGGTAGATGAGCGTCGGGCGGCTACGCAAGCCGGGGCTCCCGTAAGCGGGTGTCGGTCTTCAACTTAGGAGTCAGGGGGTCGGCCTGTCAAATGAACAGCGCTCCTGCGGCCACCAGCGCGTAGACCGCAAGGAGCTGGATGCCCTCGAACCAGTGGGACTCCCCGTCCAGGGTGATGATGGAGACGACGACCGTCGACACGCCCAGGGCGATCACCTCGAACGGGGTGAACACCAGGTTCATCCCCTGCCCCATCAACAGGCCGACGAACACCAGGACGGGTGCGATGAGGAGGGCCACCTGCGTGCTGGAGCCCAGCGCGATCTGGAGCGCCAGGTCGGTCTGTCCCTTCCGCGCGACGATCACGGCCGCGGCGTGCTCGGCGGCGTTGCCGATGAGGGGAATGATGATGAGGCCGAGGAAGATCTGGGAGAGCCCGCTGCCGGCAGTGACCTCCACGGTGGCGTGCACCAGGATCTCCGCCTGCGCCGCCGTGAATGCGGTGGCGAGGAGGAGGACGCCGAGTGCCGCCGGCACCGACCAGATCTTCCCGGCAGTCGGGTGCGGATCGCCACCGAAGACCCGGCTGTGGGTCCGGAGCGAGAACAGGAGCGAGGCCAGGTACGTCACCAGCAGCACCACGGCGACGATCTCGGAGAGGCGCAGCTCCTCGACCGCCCCGGCCTCGGGGTGCAGCGAGTGGAAGAGCGCGGGGAAGACGAGCCCGACCACCGCGAGGGCGAGCATCCCGGCGCTCATCCCGGCGGCGGTGCGATTGAACCGGAAGGTCGGGCTCCGGGTGCCCGCGGCAACCAGCGACAGCCCCAGGATCAGCAGGAGGTTGCCGAGGATCGACCCGGTGATGGAAGCCTTGACGAGGTCCACCAGCCCCCGGCGCAGGGCGACGACGGCGATGATCAGCTCGGCGGCGTTGCCGAAGGTGGCATTGAGGAGCCCCCCCACGGTGGGCCCGGTGCGGGCGGCGAGGTGTTCCGTGGCCTCGCCCATGAGCCCCGCGAGCGGCAGGACGCCGAGACAGGCGACCACCAGGACCAGCGTCGGCGCGGCGTGGGCCCACGCGAGGTACCACGAGAGCGGGAGCGCGGCGAAGAGCACGCCCCGTGCCAGCAACCCGAGCCGGCTCCGGCTGCCCCGGGACGCCGTCCGGGGTGGCGCGGCGGCGCGAGCCTGGGCCGCCGCCCGCAGGGCCTCCTCCACTTCCGCCCGCCGTGCCCGGGTCTCCTGGGCCTTCCTGGACTCCCGGGGCTCGAGCTCATCCCGCGGAGCCGGGTCCCGGCGACGCTCCGGTGCCGGCGCGGGCTTCGCTGCAGGGCGTTCGGGGCGGTCCGGACGGGTGGGCTTGGCGGGCTTGGAC
>JAICEH010000242.1 GCA_025924275.1 Gemmatimonadales bacterium
CCGGTGCCACAACCCAGGTCGCCCACCACCGCGTCCGCAGGGAGGAGCCCGAGGAGCGGCAGCAGCTCCGACCGGCCGCCGAAGAGCTCGCCCCGGAGCGTGTCCCAGCGGCCGGCCGCGTCCGCGAAGAACCCGCCCCGCGAGCGCCGGCCCGCCAGCACGTGGCGCAGCCGCTCGGCGTCCCGCTCGGCCTCGGGGGAGCCAGCCACCTCGGTGCGGACCAGCTGCCAGAGGTCCGCCAGCGCCGGGGCCAGCCCGGCGGGGTCGGCCCGGTAGAGCCGGCTGGTCCCCTCCGCCCGGCTGGTGACCCAGCCGCCGTCGAGCAGCGCCCGGAGGTGCCGGCTCACGGTGGACTGGGGGATCTGGAGCGCGTCGGCCAGGTCGCCCACCGCCAGCTCCCGCGGCTCGAGGAGCAGCAGGAGCCGGCCGCGCGCCGGGTCCGCCAGGACCGGAAGCTGGTCGACCAGGGAGGGGGCCGTCATTACATCCAAATATGTGGATTGATGGATGAATAGGCAAGGGCAAACCTGCGGCCCGGGCCCTGCGTATGATTTGTGATGAGGGTCGCGCATCCCCGGCGCCGCCCGTCCCCCCAGGTCCGCACCACTTCGGGAGTTCCGTCGATGCCCTCCTTCCGCCGCGCCCGCCTGGCGCTCGCCGTCGTTCCCCTCCTCGTTGCCGCGGTCCTCCTCGGTGCCCGGCGATCCGCCACGGCTCCCGAGCCGGTGGACGGTGCGCGCCTCTTCCGGCAGGTGTTCGAGCGCGTGGCGCGCGACGGCCTCGGCCGCCAGGGGGAGGACAACCTGTACGAGCGGGCCGCCCGCGGGATGCTGCAGTCGATCGACGATCCCTACGCCGAGCTCTTCTCCCCGGAGCAGCTCGGGTCGTTCCAGCGGAACACGATGCGGAACGACTACGCCGGCGTCGGGATGCAGATCGAGTCGCAGCCCGGCCGGACGGTCGTGGCGGCGGTGTTCCCGGGGTCGCCCGCGGAGCAGGGCGGCGTGCTGCAGGGGGACCGGATCGTGGCGGTGAACGACACCTCGGTGAAGGGGCGGGGGCTCACCGAGGTCTCGGGCCGCCTGCTGGGCGTGGCGGGCACCACGGTGCAGGTGACCTTCGAGCGGGCCGGCGTGCCGGAGCCGATCCGGATGACGTTCACCCGGGCGCGGATCCACGTGCCCTCGGTGCCCTACGTGCTGATGCTCGACGGCGGGGTGGGCTACGTGCCGCTCCCCCGGTTCAACAACACCTCCGCCGCCGAGGTGGAGGAGGCCTTCCGCAGCCTGGAACGCCGCGGGGCCAGGTCCTACGTGCTGGACCTGCGCCGGAACCTCGGCGGGGTGCTGGAGCAGGCGGCGGAGATCTCCGAGCTCTTCCTGGCGCCCGGGCAGGAGATCGTCCGGGTGGACTACCGCAGCCAGCCTTCCGAGGTGCACGTGGCCAGCCGGGTGCCGGTCATCGGGGAGAAGCCGCTGGTGGTCCTGATCGACGAGCAGAGCGCCTCCGCCTCCGAGATCGTGGCGGGGGCGCTCCAGGACCACGACCGCGCGCTGGTGGTGGGCGAGACGTCCTACGGCAAGGGCGTGGTGCAGTCGCTCTACCCGCTGGACGACGGGTGGGCGCTCCGGCTCACCACCGCCGAGTGGAAGACGCCGAGCGGCCGGTCCATCCACCGGACCCGGCTGCGGGACGGGAGCCCGGTGCCGCCGGACACGACGATTCCGGTGCCGGTCTACCGGAGCGACCTTGGCCGGCCCATCCGGGGCGGCGGCGGGGTCTCGCCCGACGTGGCGGTGGTGCCGGACACGATGAGCACGGCGGAGCAGGCGCTGGCGCGCGCCATCGCCCCCAAGTCGCAGGCGGTCTATGCCGGGCTCACCGACCTGGCGCTCGACGCGCGCCCGGGGCTCCGGCCCGACTTCCGGGTCCAGGAGGCCTGGCGTGCGCGGTTCGGCGAAATCCTCCGCGAGGCCGGGGTCGAGGCGACGCCGGAGGAAGTGGCGCAGGCCCGGCCGCTGGTGGACCGCTGGATCGAGCAGCAGGTGGCCCGGTCGGCGTTCGGCGACTCGACCGCGTTCCGGCGCCGCATCGCGGACGACTCCCAGCTCCGCCAGGCGCTCACCCTGCTGAAGAAGGGCAAGACCCAGGCGCAGCTCTTCGCGCTCACCGGTGCGGAGGCGGGCGCGGAGCCGGAGCCCGCCGGGGTGAACTAGGGACTCGCGCCGGCGGGGGCACCCGGGCCCGCGCCGGCGATCGCCCCGCTTCCAGTGGACGACCAGGCCCGCGGCCAGCGGGCAGCACGACGCCTTTCCGCGGTGCCCGGTGCAGGGCTCCCAGCCCTCCAGGATCCCGGTCACCGCGCCTTCCGGGCGCCACCGGGCGCCGGTAAGTTCGACCCGTCCCACCCTCCCCATCCCGTGAGGCGAGATGGCCGAGCTGCGGCAGCGGCTGGCGGCGCGCATCAGCGACCGCTACGCGATCGGGCGCGAGCTCGGCCGCGGCGGCATGGCCATCGTCTTCCTGGCCCGCGACCTCCGCCACGGGCGCGACGTGGCGCTCAAGGTGCTCCGCCCCGAGGTGGGCGAGTCGCTGGGTGCCGACCGGTTCCTCCGCGAGATCCGCATCGTCGCCGGGCTCACCCACCCGCACCTCCTCCCGCTGCACGACTCTGGCGAGGCCGACGGGCTCTTCTGGTTCGTGATGCCGTACGTGCGGGGCGAGAGCCTCC
>JAICEH010000243.1 GCA_025924275.1 Gemmatimonadales bacterium
CGGGGGCCGACTGCGGCCCCTCGGCCCGGTAGAGCTCGAGGCGCCGGGAGCGGATGGCACCGCGCCGCCCGTCTTCCCGCACCAGGTTGAGCGCCACCGCGAAGAGCCAGGGCCGCGGGTTGTCCGGCGGGGACGCGACCGCCCGCGCGAAGGTCTCGTGGGCGAGATCCTCCGCGCGGTCCCGGTCGCCCGTCCGGCGCCAGAGCATCCGGACGAGCGATCCGTGATAGGTGCGATACAGCGCCGCCAGGTCGAGGGTCATTGCCCCCGGAAGTTCCGCACGAGGCGGGCCAGGGCGCCAGCCTCCCAGCGCTCGAGGCCGGCGTCGCCGACCCGGACGCTCACGCGCCGGCCGGCCACGACCACGTCGTCCCCGGCCTGGAGGGCGGGCACGATTTCCGGGAGTGCCCGGGCCAGCTCGAAGTAGGCCGGGCTCCAGGCCCGGACGCGCACGACCTCGCGGTCCCGGGCGTGGGCGTCGTCGATCCACGCCCCTTCGTTCAGCCGGAAGGTCCGGCCGCCGGCGGAGCGGACTTCGGCCCCGTCGCGACGCTCGCGCTCGGCGCGACGGCTGGCCAGCGCGTCCGCCGAGGCGGCCGAGCTGGACTTGGCCATCGCGGCGCTCTCCTCCGCGCGGGCGAACGCCCCGGCCCCGGCCTGCGCCGCCGGCGCGGGCATCGCGTTGCCAACCGCGAGGGGCTGCGGGCTCCGCGGGTCCATCCCGGGCTCGAGCACGAGGTAGGACGTGTATTCCGTGAGGATCCCGTGCCGGAGCGCCAACGTCCGGATCTCCTCCACCACCTCGGGATCCGGCCCCTCGAGCCGGAGCTGGCGGGTGAGCTCGCCCACCCGGCGCGTGGCCCAGAGCCGGCTCACGAACCCATTCTCCCGGTCGCGCCGGGGGAACTCGCCCCGGACCACCACCCGCTCGGTGCGGCCGTTGCGCCGGCCCTCGATGACGAGGTCGCCGGTGCCCTCGCCGCGGTACCGGCCCACGAGGACCAGCTCCTCGCCGGCGAAGAGGTCGGGCAGGTCGCCCGGGGCCAGCCGCTCGAGCCGCACCGGGCTCGAGGCGATCCGGAGGTCGGTGAGTGCCGGGAAGCGCATCCGGTCAGTGAGCGCGCCGAGTGCGGTCTCGACGCTCGCGCCGGGAGCGACGAATTCGGCGCTCCCGCGGCCGTCCCGGGCCAGGCGGTCGAGCAGGTAGGTGTTCACGTCGTGCCCGATTCCGACGGGAAAGATCCGGCGCTCGCCGAGGGCCGCCGCCGCGCGGTCGGCAAGCCGGTCGGGCTGCCGCTCGCCCACGGATGGCTGGCCGTCGGTGGCGAAGAGCACGATCGGGAGACGCCCGGCGGGCGTGGTCGCGGCCAGTGCGGCCTCGAGCGCCCCCTCGATGTTGGTGCCGCCGCTCGCGCGGAGGCCGTCCACGAACTCGCGCGCCTGGTCCAGCGCGGCCGGGGTGGCAGGGGCCCAGCCATCCCGGAACTGACGCACCTCCGAGGCGAACGCGACCAGCCGGAACCGGTCCTGCGGTCCGAGGGAGGCCAGCGCCTGGCGGAGTGCTGCGCGGGCCTGGTCCATCTTCTCGCCCGCCATCGAGCCGGAGACGTCCACCACGAGCGTGAGGTCACGCGGGATGGCGCGGCCGGCCTCGGGCGCCGGCGGATTCACGAAGAGGAGGAAGTAGCCGTCCTCGCCCTCCGGGGCGTGGGCCACGAGGCTGGTGCCGATGCCGCCCCGGCGGAGCGGCAGGAAGAGTTC
This sequence comes from Gemmatimonadales bacterium, assembly GCA_025924275.1. Taxonomy (GTDB): domain Bacteria; phylum Gemmatimonadota; class Gemmatimonadetes; order Gemmatimonadales; family GWC2-71-9; genus JAICEH01. The sequence goes on from JAICEH010000243.1 coordinate 1,762, forward strand.
CAGCGTGCCCGCGCCGGCGGGTTCGGCCGTCACCTCGAGGCGGCCGTCCCGGACGGCGTGGCGGATCTGGTGGGTCGGCGACCACGGAGTGCCGAACTCGCGGTCCGCGCCGTCGAGCCGGAAGGCGAGGGGGCGGGGCGCGTCATCTCCCCGGCCGCGCGATGCGGGCACCGGGGCCACGGCGTAGCGGACGCGGAGTGCGTCGCCTTCGCGTTCGAGCACGTGACGGTAGCGGAGCTTCACCTGCCGGGTCTCGCCTGGCTGAATGGGGAAGACCCGGGCCCGGATCAGGCCGTGACCCTCGAGGGTGAGGAGGGCCGGGTCCTTCCGGCGGCGGACGATCTCCTCGTAGATGCCGCGCGCCTCCTCCGCCCGGAGCATCTCGCCCTGGACCTCCTCGTTCCCGACCCAGAGGGAGAAGCTCTCGAAGACGGCGTCGCGGGGAACGGGATAGAGGTAGCTCCCCTCGGCCAGCCCGCCGCCGTCATTTCGGAAGCGCTCCGTCACGTCCACCGTGGCCACGCGGCCCGCCACCGACACGCGGACCTCGGAGGCCACGCGGGTGACGCCGTTCGGGGCGATGCCGGGTCGGACGGGGCGTTCAATCTCGATCCAGCCCTGGGCCGCTGCGGGCTGGGGCAGGGCGGCAAGCAGGAGTGCCGCCAGGGGGAAGCGGGTACGCATCGCAGGTCTCCGGTCGGGGAAGTCGGCCGGGAGATGCACCGCCCCGCGGAAGTTGCACGTCACCCGCTTACATTTCGGCGTCCCCAGCCCGAGAGCCCCCATGCGCCGCCTTGCCTTCCTCCTCCCGGTCCTCGCCGCGTGTGGCGGCAGTGGTGGCGACAGTGTCGCCGGGCCGGGCCGGCGCGGCACCGCCGGGGGCGCCAAACGGGCGGACAACGGCCCGCCAAGGGGGCCAGGCGCGGGCGGGGCGGGGGGCGCGGGC
>JAICEH010000244.1 GCA_025924275.1 Gemmatimonadales bacterium
CGGCGGCGGTCCAGGCCTCGAGGACCGACACCGAGTCGCCGGGCTGGGCGACCAGCGCGGCCACCTCGCGAAGGAGCGGGGCCAGCGAGGGGGTGGCCTCCGCGCCGAACCGGCGGCCGACCGCCGGCATGTCCAGGTTGAGGTACGCCACCACCCGCGCGGCGAGCGAGTCCCGCCCGGACTCCACGAACTCGGTGGACCCGACCAGGCCCCACTCCTCCGCATCCCAGGTGGCGAAGACGAGGGTCCGGGCCGGCCGCCGCCCTCCTGCGGCCGCGGCACCCCACGCCCGTGCCGCCTCGAGGATGGCGCTCACGCCCGAGACGTTGTCGGCCGCTCCCGGTCCCCAGCTGTCGCGGTGCCCTCCCACGATCACCAGCTCGTCCGGCCGCGAGGCGCCGCGCACCAGGCCCAGCGTATTCGACACCGACTTCCACGCCCGCTCGCCCCGCTCGGGCCAGACTCCCACGCGGACCCGCGGCGTGCTGCCGCCGCCCACGCGGTAACGGAACGGGAGCGCCCCCTGCCACGCCTGGGGCACCTCCGGGCCGCCCAGCGACCCGAGCAGCCGCTGGGCGTTCCGCGCCGAGAGCGGCACCACCGGGATGCGGGGCAGGTCCAGCGAGTCCTCCGGCAGGCGGCGCGCCCCGTCCACCGACCCCCACCCCGGCGTGGTGGGATCGCCGCTCCGGTTCATGACGCTGCCCCGCTCGGTGGCGTCCAGTGGCCGCATCGGGCCGTCGGGATAGGGCAGGCCGCGGAAGAAGCCGTCCTCCCACGGGTCGGAGTAGAGCAGGAGTGCTGCGGCCCCGCGGCGCTCCGCCTCCCTGGCCTTGATGCCGCGAAACCCCCGGCCGTACCGGGCCACCAGCACGCGCCCGCGGACATCCACCCCGAGCGAGTCCAGCACGGCGTAGTCCTCGGCGAGCCCGTAGTTGGCGTACACCGCCGCCGCGGTGACGTCGCCGGCGCCGCTGTACCCGCTCATCGCCGGCCAGGGAGCGGAGTGGCTGCCGGGATCGGCCCGCAGCGGCGGCTCCTCGAGGCGGAGCCGGAGCCGGGCCGGATGCAGCACCTCCACCACCGCGGAGTCCTGGTGCGGCAGCCAGACCCGGTACCGGAGGCGCACCGTGTCGAGGCCCCACGAGGCCATCCGCGCCAGCACGTAGTCGGCGGTGGCGCGCTGCGCGGGCGTGCCGGCCACGTGGGGCCGGGCGCTCAGGGCGCGGGAGTGCGCCCGGGCGCTGTCGGCACTGGGGTGGGCGAGGAACAGCGAGTCGAGCCCGCGGCTCGCCGGAGCCTGGGCCCGGGTCGGGGTGGCGAGGAGGGAGGCGGCCGCCAGGCCCAGCAGGGCGGCGGCCCCACGGCGCTGGCACCGGCTCACGGGGGCGTGATCTGCCACAGGCCGGTCAGCATGTCCGAGGCGTAGAGCGATCCCTGGTGGAGCATCACCCCCCACACATACGTGCTCCCGCCCGCCGGGCGGACCTGTCCCATGATCCGGCCGGTCAGGTTGCCGGTGAGCGAGCCGGAGACGTCCAGGGCCACCACGCCCCCGTTGTAGAACGCCGCGTAGAGAATCTGCCGCGCCTCGTCCATCCAGAGGTTGTGGACGCCGGCCCCCGGGATCCGGAGGCTCGCCACCTCGACCGGGCTCGCGAGGTTGGTGATGTCCACCACGTGCAGGTCACCGCTCGAGGTGCTCCCGATGGTGGCAGGCCCTTCCTGGCCCACGAACACGTACCGCTTCTGGTTGAGCGCCGGGTTGTGGAACCACCACGCGTTGTGCACCGCCGGGCCGCCGGGCACCCCGTTGGCCCCGGTGACGATGCGCGACACCTCCTGCGGGGATGCCGGCGATCCGCCGGCCCGGCCGTCGCCCACGTCGTAGATGATGAGTCCGGTGTTCCAGGCGCTCACGAAGGCCAGGCCGTCGCGGACGAAGGTGTCGTGGATCCCGTAGTCCGCCGGCACGGGCACGGAGCCCACCGGGGCGATCGGGTCCACGGCAAGGGGATCGATCCGCCAGATCATCAGGGCGGGGCTTCCCGGGTTCCGCGCGGCGAAGGCGTAGCGCGTCCCACCCACCTCCGCGAACGTCCCGGTATGGAGGCCCGAGCTCACGGGCTCGAAGGCGATGGGCGCCGGGTTGGAGGGATCCGCGAGGGAGAAGAGGTAGAGCCCGTCCGCCGCCTGCCCCTCCGTCGTGGCCAGGAGCAGCGTGCCGTCCGCGCTCACCTCGACGTCGCTCACCGTGCTGATGTCGGGCAGGACCACCTCGCGCACCAGCGACGGCGCCCCGCTCCCGTCCAGGTGCCAGACCTTGAGCACGTCGCCGAAGTTGCCGTTCCGGGCGATGGAGCCCCAGGTGCCGGTGTAGGCGTACTCGCCGTGGAGCCAGAGGTCGGAGGTGAAGCGGTCCGGGACGTTGTTCCCTCCCCCGACGACCGGGAGGGGGTGGTACGCGCGGCTGTCGAAGGCGATCGGCGTCGCGCCGGGGAGGAGGCGGGCGTGGACCACGTGATACCCGTACTCCTCACCGAACGTGAGGGTCACCGAGGTGCGGCCGTTCGCCCCGGTGGTGGTGCTCGCGTCGCTGAGGGTGCCAGTCCCCTCCGCCAGCTC
>JAICEH010000245.1 GCA_025924275.1 Gemmatimonadales bacterium
ACCAGCTGGAGCTTCGTCGGCGCCGGCCTCCGGCTCTCCTCCGAGCTGCTCGGCCCCGAGTACTCGATGTCGTGGAACTCGCTCGACACCGGCCTCAATCTCTTCTTCAGCCGTGAGGTCAAGGGGAAGGAGGGCGAGGACCTGGTCGAGAAGCAGAACGCGGAGATGGGCCTGATGCCGGTGGTGGCCGACGAGGCGGTGGCCTACGGCTACGAGGCAGAGAACCGCCACTTCGTCCGCGCCTTCCTCGGCAAGGTGAAGCCGGCGCTCACGTTCGATCACGGCCTCGAGGTGGTGAAGCTGCTGATGACCGCGTACCGGAGCGCCGAGACGGGGCGCACCATGCGCTTCCCGGCGCCCGGCCTCGACCGCTTCGTGCCGAAGGTGGCGAAGGGCACCTGGCGGCCGTGATCGCGGCGTTCGCCCTCGCGGCACTCCTGCAGGCCCCCGCGGACACCGTCCCCCTCCCGATCATCCCCGCGCCGGCGCGCGTGGAGCGCCGCGCGGGGAGCTTCACCCTGCCCCCGGGAGCCCGGGTCCGGCTCCGCGGCCGGAGGGACGACGCCGCGCGCGCCGTCGCGGCCTACGCCGACTCGCTCCTCGCCACGGTGACCGGGCCTGCCCCGCCGGGCGCCCCGGGGCGGGATGCCGTCGTGCTCCGCCTCGACGCCGCCAGTGGCACCGCCTCGCGCGAGGCGTACCGACTGGAGGTCGGCACCGGCGGCGTCCTCCTCTCGGCCACCGACCCGGCCGGCCTCTTCTACGGCGTCCAGACCCTGCGCCAGCTGCTCCCGCCCCCGAGCGCCCGAGCCGACCCAGCCGTCCCAGCCGTCCTGATCGAGGACTCCCCCCGCTTCCCCTGGCGCGGGCTCCACCTCGACGTCGGCCGGCACTTCTTCCCGGTCGCGTTCGTCAAGCGCTACATCGACCTGCTGGCCGCCGCCAAGCTCAACGTCTTCCACTGGCACCTGACCGAGGACCAGGGGTGGCGGATCGAGATCCGGCGCTTTCCCCGGCTCACGGAAGTCGGCTCCCGGCGGCGGGAGACCATCCTCGCCAAGAACTTCGATCCGTATGTCGGCGACGGTGTCCCCTACGGCGGGTACTACACCCAGGACGAGGTCCGTGAGGTGGTGGCCCACGCCGCTCGCCGATACGTGACCGTCGTCCCCGAGATCGAGATGCCGGGCCATTCGGTGGCAGCCCTGGCGGCCTATCCCGAGCTTGCCTGCACCGACGGGCCGTTCGAGGTCCTGACCATCTGGGGCGTGTCCGAGGACATCTACTGCCCGAAGGAGGAGACCTTCGCGTTCCTCGAGGGCGTCCTCGACGAGGTGCTCGGGCTCTTCCCCTCCCGCTTCGTGCACGTCGGCGGGGACGAAGCGCCCAAGGCGCGCTGGGAGGCGAGTCCCGTGGCGCAGGAAGTGATCCGCCGGGAGGGGCTCGCGGACGAGAACGAGCTGCAGAGCTGGTTCATCCGCAGGATCGAGGGCTTCCTCGCCTCCCGCGGCCGCCGCCTCATCGGCTGGGACGAGATCCTGGAGGGGGGCCTGGCCCCCGGGGCGGCGGTGATGTCCTGGCGCGGCGTCGCCGGCGGGATCGCGGCCGCCAGTGCCGGCCACGACGTGGTGATGACGCCCACCAGCCACCTCTACTTCGACTACTACCAGGGCGACCCGGCCCACGAGCCCCTCGCGATCGGGGGGCATGTCCCGCTGGAGCGGGTCTACGCCTTCGAGCCCGTGCCCCCCGAGCTGGACCCCGCGGCGGCGGCCCACGTGCTCGGCGCCCAGGGCAACGTGTGGACCGAGTACCTCAAGGCGCCGGCCGACGTCGAGTACATGGCGTGGCCCCGGGCCCTGGCACTGGCCGAGGTGACCTGGTCGCCCAGGGAGGGCCGCGACTGGGGCGGGTTCGTCTCCCGGCTGCCCGCGAGCCTCGCGTGGCTCGACGCGTGGGGTGTCAACTACCGGGTCCCGGACGTCGCGGGGCTGGAGGAGGACGTCCTCACCCTCGCCGACTCCGCCGTCGTGACCCTCACCTCGGCGCTCCCCCGGGGCGTGATCCGCTGCACCATGGACGGTCGCGAGCCCGCGGCCGACTCGCCCCCGTGCGCCGGGCCGCTCGTCGTCCCCGCCACCGCCGAGGGCACGACGGTGAGCGCGCGACTCTTCCTCCCAGGCGGCCGAGCCAGCGCGCTCCGGAGAATCCGGGTGGTGCGCACGGTGCTCCGGGATTCCACCGTGGTCACGGCCCCGCCGAAGCCCGGGCTCGCGTGGGAGTACTGGGAGGTGGAACCCGGCATCCGGAGCGTTGCCGGGATGCCGGACCGGCCTCCCGACCGGAGGGGGGTCTCGGCCGCGGTCGCCCTCCGGGGCGACGAGCGTGCCGAGGGGTTCGCGGTGCGCCTGTCGGGATGGATCCGGGTGCCCACCGACGGCATCTGGCGGTTTGCGCTCACGTCGGACGACGGCGCCGTGCTGCGGGTCGCAGGAGAGGTGGTGGTGGACCACGACGGGGCCCACGCGGCCGAGGAGCGGCGAGGACGGGTGGGGCTCCGCGCCGGCCTCCACCCGATCGAGGTGCGTTACTTCCAGGCGGGGGGCGGCAAGGAC
>JAICEH010000246.1 GCA_025924275.1 Gemmatimonadales bacterium
CCGGCGGCCCTCCTGGCCGTGGCCGCGCTGGCCGGCTGCCGCGTGTCGCTCTCCCCCCTCCAGAACCGGGTCGCCCTCGGCCAGGAGCCGTACCTCGCCTTCGCCGCCACCGGCGAGGGCCGGCTGGGCGACGTCTACGTGGTCAAGCCGGACGGCGGGGAGATCTGGCCCGTCACCTACACCCGGGTGGACGAGCGCCTGCCGGCGCTGGCCCCCAACGGCGTGGGGCTCGCCTTCGTGCGGCGGGCCGGCGGGGAGGACGAGGTGGTGGTGATGGACCTCGCGAGCGGCGGTGAGCGCCGGGCCCTCCGGCTCGCGGCCGACTCGGTGACCGGGCTCGCCTGGCGGGGACAGGAGGAGCTCTGGGTGCGCACGACGGCCGGTGCCTGGCGGGTGACGCGGTCGGGCGAGCCGATGCCCCTCGCGGCGCCGCCTGCCGTGCGGGACTCGGCCTTCCTCGTCCTGCTGGGCGAGCCGGCCTTCGCCGCGGCCGCGCGGTGCGACACCGCGCCCGGGCTCTGCATCCGCACCGCCGACGGGGCGGAGCACGATCTCTCGGCCGAGGGCCGGGACCCGGCGCGCTGGGGGGCGGACTCGGTGGCGTACTTCCTCGGGGGCCGGCTGGCCGTGCGGCCGCTGGGCGCGGGGCGGGAGCGCATGCTCCGGTGGCATCCCGAGCCGGTGGCACCCCGGGAGGTGTCCTACTTCGCCGGGCCGTGACTCACCGTGCCCCGCCGCGCCTCCCCGGTGGACTACCGCGCCGCGATCGCGTCCCAGGCCGCCTGCAGCGCCTGCTCCACCGTGGCACTCGCCGCCTCCCACTCCTTCGCCGCGACCTTCCAGGCCACGAACCCCACCAGCGCGAGCCAGACCGCGGCCCACAGCTCGGCCGGCCCGGGCCGCACCTGGCCATCCGCCTTGGCGGCCGCCACCAGCCGCTCGACTCCCCCGTTCAGCTCGGCCAGCGCCGCCCGGCTCGCGGGGTCCGACGGCGCGTCCCCCGCGCGCCGGAAGAGGAGCCGCGCCGCCGCCGGGTCCCGCTCGGCCGCCTCCACGAACCGGTGGCCCAGCCGACGGATCCGGTCCGACGCGGGAGCCGTGCGGTCGGCCTCGACGTCGGTGACGATGCCGTGGGCCCAGCGGGCGGTGCTGCGCACCACCTCGGCGTACAGCGCCTCCTTGCCCGCGAAGTGGCGGTAGATCGTCCCCTCCGCCACCCCGGCGCGGGTCGCGAGCGCCGGCGTGGTCGTGCCGTGGAAGCCCAGGGAGGTGAAGAGCTCGAGGGCGGCCCGGAGGAGCCGCTGGCGGGTGGCCTCGCCGTCGCGGGTCCGGCGGGGATGGGGCGTCGGGGTGGGAGCCGTCACGGTACGCAATCTAGCGCCGGAACTTCCGCGCGGAGCCGCCGCGTCCTCCGCCGTGCACCCCGCGCCAGTTGAGGCGACGCCCGCATCCCGGCTAGATTGGCGGGCTCCCAAACGTCCGCCCCCGTCACGCCGCGAGGCGAGTGCAATGCGAATGCTGGTCCTGGGCGCCGGCCTCCAGGGAAGCGCCTGTGCCTTCGATCTCCTGAGGAATTCCGCGGTCAGCCGCGTCACGCTGGCCGACCTTCATCCCGACCGCCAGCCGCCGTTCCTCGCCGCCGTGAAGGACCCGCGCCTCCAGCCGCTGGTCCTGGACGTGAGCGACGGGGCGGCGGTCCGGGAGGCGATGGCCGGGCACGACGCCGCGATGAGCGCGATTCCCTACTACTTCAACGCCCCCCTCGCCGCGGCCGCGGTGGAGGCCGGCTGCCACTTCGCCGACCTCGGCGGGAACACCGAGATCGTCTTCGAGCAGAAGAAGCTCGACGACGCGGCGGTGGCGAAGGGCGTGAGCGTGATCCCCGACTGCGGCCTCGCGCCCGGGATGGTGAACATCCTCGCGGCCGAGGGGATCCGCCGGATGGACCGGGCGGAACGGGTGCGGATCTACGTCGGCGGCCTCCCGCAGCATCCGGAGCCGCCGCTCAACTACCAGATCGTCTACTCGCTCGAGGGCGCGCTCGACTACTACACCACGCCGTCCTGGATCCTCCGGGGCGGGAAGCGCGTCACGGTGGATGCCCTGAGCGAACTCGAGCCGGTGGAGTTCCCCGCACCGGTCGGGACCCTCGAGGCCTTCCACACCGCCGGCGGCGTCAGCACCCTCCCCTTCGCGTACGAGGGGAAGGTGGACGTGATGGAGTACAAGACGCTCCGCTATCCCGGCCACGTGGCGGTGATGAAGCCGATCCGCGAGCTCGGCCTCCTCGACCTCGAGCCGATCCAGGTGAAGGGCCAGTCGGTGGTACCGCGCGACCTCTTCATCGCCGCCGTCACCCCGAAGCTGCACAAGCCGAAGGGGAAGGACCTGGTGGCCCTGCGGGTGGAGGTGACCGGGATCAAGGACGACCGGCCCCACGCCGCCCGGTGGCAGCTGGTGGACCGGATGGACGAGGCGACCGGCATCAGCGCGATGATGCGGACGACGGGATACTCCCTCTCGATCACCGGCCAGATGCAGGCCGACGGCCGGATCACCCGGAAGGGCGTCCACA
>JAICEH010000247.1 GCA_025924275.1 Gemmatimonadales bacterium
GCGGCTCCGCTGGGATCCGTCCACGTTCGGGGCGGCGATGGTGCGGGATGCCGCCACCGGCGAGGTCCTCGCGATGGTGCGGAGCGGGGGTGAAGCGGCGGTCGCCGGCGCCCGCGGCGACCTCGAGGTGACCTTCTCCGACGGGGTGCGGTCCGCGCGGGCGCGCGTACCTCGGTAAGGGGCACGGGGCGCGGGGTCAGCCCCGCGCCGGTTCCCGGCCCTCCCGGAGCACCTTCCTCGCCGTCGGGGCCCCGCGCCACTCCTTCGCCTTGAGCAGGGCGCGATGCCGGATGACCTCGACGGCCTCCTCCGGCGAGTCGGTCACGGTGAGCAGGTCCAGGTCCGCCGCATCCACCGTGCCGGCGGTCACCAGGGAGTTCCGCATGAAGTCCAGCAGTGGCGCCCAGTAGCCCGAACCCATCAGCACGACGGGGAAGGACTCGATCTTCTTCGTCTGCACCAGCGTGAGCGCCTCGAACAGCTCGTCGAGCGTGCCGAAGCCCCCCGGCATCACCACGAAGGCGGTGCTGTACTTCACCAGCATCACCTTCCGGACGAAGAAGTAGCGGAAGGTGACCCAGGTATCGAGGTAGTCGTTGTGCTGCTGCTCGTGCGGCAACTGGATGTTGCAGCCCACCGAGCGCCCCCCCGCCTCCTTCGCCCCCCGGTTGGCGGCCTCCATGATCCCCGGCCCGCCGCCCGTCATGACGGTGAGCCCCGCCCGGGCGATCTCCCCGCCGAGCGTGCGCGCAGCCGCGTAGTACGGGTGGCTCTCCGGGAACCGGGCCGAGCCGAAGACGGTCACGCACGGCCCGACGAAGTGGAGCACGCGGAAGCCGCGGATGAACTCCGCCGCGATCCGGGCCACGCGCCGGAACTCCTCGACGCGGGAGGCCGGGCCCTTGAGCCACTCCGTGATGTCCTGGTCGATCGGGCGGGACAGCCATTCCTGCACGGTCGCGCCGAGGCCGGGGCTCGGCGCGGGAGTGGAGCGGCGGGGTTCGGTCATCGGGGAGAATCTACCGCGGGACGGCGGCGAGCGGGGCGATCAGGCAGGGGAGGGGGCGGGCGCCGCGCGATGCACCCTCCCGGGTCCGCTCACATCCGGGTCCGGGGCCGGGTGTACCAGGCGAGCAGGACGACCACGCACGCGAGCGCGACGATCACCTTCCAGTCGAGGTCGGTGACGAACTGGTAGGACTTGGCCCCGAAGCTCTTCAGGGCTTCACCGGCGTTGAGCAGCGCGTATTCGACCATGGCCTCGAGGGGGCTCGGCCCGACGCCTCCAAGGTCGCGCAAGGCCGGCCTCCGGGCAAGAGAGATGGCTGGTATCTTCTCCCGGTGCCTCCGATCGCCGTGCCCACCCCGGGCAGCCGGCGCCCCCGGCGAGGCCGGCCTGTCGGAGCCCGCCGCCGTCGCGGCGCCTGGTCCGCGTCCCTCACCCACCCAGGTCGAGCTGCCATGATTCCCGGACACCTGCGCGGCTGGACGATCCCGATGCTCTGCGCCGCCGCCCTCGCCTGCGCACCGGCGCCGGCGGTGGTGCCCTCCACGCCCGGCCCGGTCGCCGATCCGCCCCCCCACCTCCTCCTCGTGACGCTCGATGGTCTCCGCTGGCAGGAGGTGTTCGGCGGGGCCGATTCGCTGGTCCTCCGCGGCCGGGCGGACAGCGCGGAACTCACCCGGGCCTGGTGGCGGCCCACCCGCGAGGCGCGGCGCGCCGAGCTGCTGCCGTTCCTCTGGGGCGAGGTGGCGCGTCGCGGCCAGTTGATCGGCGACCGCGAAGCCGGCGGCGGGATGCGGGTGACCAACGGGAAGTACTTCTCGTATCCCGGCTACAACGAGCTGCTCACCGGTCGGGCCGACGGGCGGGTCGACTCGAACGACAAGATCGCCAACCCCAACGTCACGGTGCTGGAGTGGCTGGCGCGCCGGCCGGGGTTCGCGGGAAGGGTGGTCGCCGCCTCGTCCTGGGACGCCTTCCCCTGGATCATCAACACCGACCGGAGCGGCATCCCGGTGGAGGCGGGGCAGGACAGCGTCATCGCGCGGATGGCGGAGCTGCTGCCGCGCCTCTGGAAGGAGACCCGGTTCGACCTCCTCACTCACCGGAGCGCGCTCGACCGGCTCTGGGCCGGGGAACCGCCGCGGGTCCTCTACGTGGCGCTGGGCGAGACGGACGAGTGGGCCCACGACGGCAACTACGGCCGGTACCTCGACGCCGCGCGGCGGAACGACGCGATGATCCGCGAGCTGTACCAGGCGTTCGCCGGGCATCCCGCCGTGCGGGGCAACGTTGCGCTCATCGTGACGGTGGACCACGGCCGCGGCGACGGCCCCCTGTGGACCGACCACGGCCGCGATCGTCCGGAGGCGGGATGGGTGTGGCTGGCCGCGCTCGGTCCCGGCGTGGCGGCGCGCGGCGCGCGCACCGACGTGCGGGACGCGACGCTGGCGCAGGTGGCCGCCACCGCCGCCGCGGCGCTGGGCGAGGACTACACCGTCGTGCCGGCAGTGGCGGGGCCGCTGCCGCTCCGGTAGGCGGGGCGGCCGAGCGCCGCCAGCACCGCC
>JAICEH010000248.1 GCA_025924275.1 Gemmatimonadales bacterium
CCGCCGGTCAATCGCGCGAGGAGTCCCCCCGGCCGGGCCGAGTTGACGTGGTGCACCGCCCAGCCGAGCCGCTCGAGCGCCCGCCGGCGAAGCGCCGCGTGGGCGTGGAGCCCTGCGTCCGCCGGGGAGACGAGCAGCGCGGTGAGGGCCCCCGCCCCGGCGCTCATCCCGTAGCCTCGCCGGCCGGAACGTGGAACTGGAGGTCGTAGAGCCGGCGGTAGGTGCCGTCCCGGGCGTAGAGTGCCCCGTGGTCGCCCCGCTCCACCAGCCGCCCGTCCTCCAGCACCAGGATCTGGTCCGCGTTCCGCACCGTCGCCAGCCGGTGGGCGATGACCAGCACGGTGCGGTCCGCCATCAGGCGGTCGATCGCCTGCTGCACCAGCCGTTCCGACTCGGTGTCCAGCGCACTCGTGGCCTCGTCGAGGATCAGGATCGGCGGGTCGCGGAGCAGCGCCCGCGCGATGGCGATGCGCTGCCGCTGGCCGCCCGAGAGCCGCGTCCCGCGTTCCCCGAGCAGGGTGTCGTACCGGGCCGGCAGGCCGAGGATGAACTCCTCCGCGTTGGCCGCCCGTGCCGCCGCCTCGACCTGGGCCCGGGTGGCGCTCGGGGTCCCGTAGGCGATGTTCTCGTGGACCGTGTCGTTGAGCAGCACGGTGTCCTGGCTCACCACGCCCATCAGGCCACGAAGCGACGCCCGGGAGAGCCGGGTGAGCGGCACGCCGTCCATCAGGATCCGCCCCGCCGTCGGGTCGTAGAACCGGGGCAGGAGGTCCACCAGGGTCGTCTTGCCCGACCCGGACGGCCCCACCACGGCGAACACCTGGCCGCGCGGGAGGGTGAAGTCGATGTCGTGGAGCACCGCCGACTCGCCGTCGTAGCTGAAGCCCACCCCGTCGTAGGTGATCTCCGAGGTGAACCGCGCCGGTCCCTCGTCCGGCCCGGTCGACTCGCCCGGCGGCGCGTCGAGGAGCGCGAAGACCATCTCGGCGCTGCCGAGCGCGGTCGCGAGGGCCGCGGGGAACTGGGTGATCGCCTGGAGTGGCCGCATCAGCCGGAGCGCGGCGACCAGGAAGACGATGATGGACTCGGCCGAGAGCGGCGGCCCGCCCACCAGTTCCGGCCGGGTGGCGGCCCAGATCACCAGCATCAGCATCACCCCGCCGAAGACCTCGCTCACCGGGCTGGTGAGGGAGGAATAGCGCTGGGTCCGGATCACCCGCTTCCGGTAGGTATCCGAGAGCCGGTCGAACACCGCGTTCTCGTGCGCCTCCCCCCCGTACGCCCGGATCAGCTTGATCGCGCCGATCCGCTCGGTGAGCTGGGAGGTGAGCGTCGCCCGCTCCTGGGCCCGGGCGCGGGAATGCCGGCGCAGCCGCCGGAGCAGGACCTGGATGCCGAGGATCAGCACCGGCGCCGCGGCCAGGAAGACGAGGGTGAGCCGCCAGGAGGTGAGGCCGAGGATCGCCAGCGTCACCAGCACCACGATCAGGTTCTGGAAGAAGGTGGTGAGCGAGGCCGTCACCACCTCCTTGGTGTTCCCGACCTCGACGATGATGGCCGAGACCACCTGGCCGGCGCGCGTCCGCTGGAAGAACCCGAGCGGCTGGACCAGGAGGTGGGCGAACAGCTCGCGGCGGAGGTCGCGGGCCAGCCCCTCCTGCACCCGCACCCGGAGCTGGGAGGCGGCGTAGGACGCCACGTTCTTGAGCAGCAGCCCGGCGAGCAGCACCACCACGATCCGCCCCACCGCCTGGTCGGACGTGGTGCCGGCGAGGAGGGGCCCCATCACCCGGTCGAGCAGCTCCTCGAGCCCGGTGGAGCCCGGGTTGAGCGGGCCGGCGGTCCCGAAGAGGTGCTTGAGCAGCGGAACCAGCACGACCACCAGCACGCCGTCCAGGAACGACGCCAGAACGGTCGCGGCCACGGAGAGGAGGAAGAGGCCGCGAAAGCGCCGGAGGTACGGCAGCAGGCGGCGGAGGACGTCCACCCGTCAGCTCCCCCGCGGCGTGAGGAGGGCGATCGGGAGGATGACCTCCTCCGGCGAGACGCCGCCGTGGAGGAACGCGCCGCGGTAGCGGGCCTGGTACTCCCGGAGCTTTGTCGGGTAGACGAAGAACCGGTCCCCGGTCGCGAGGGCCAGCCGGCTGTGCGGCGTCCGGGGCGGGAGCCCCCACGCCGCGAGGTCGTCCACCATGATCGCCGCGTCGGGATCCTCCGGCCGGAGCTCCTCGCCGAACTTGTAGCGCAGGTGCGAGGTGGCGTCCCGGCGGGCGTAGAGCGTGGCCGGGGTGTGGCAGTGGATCGAGCCGTGGTCGGTGGTGAGCAGCACCGGCACCCGGCGCCGCTCCGCCTCCCGGAGCGCCTCGCGGAGCGGGGAGCGCTCGTACCAGGTCCGGGTGAGGTTCCGGAGGGCCCTCGCGTCCCGCGCCACCTCGTAGAGGGTGGAGTTCTCGGTCCGGCCGTGGGTGAGCTGGTCCACGAAATTGAACACCAGC
>JAICEH010000249.1 GCA_025924275.1 Gemmatimonadales bacterium
CGCGGGGCACCGACCAGGTGCGTCCGCCGTCCCGGGTGAGGGCGAGGTTGCCGCCATCGGCCTCGGGCCGCTGGTAGTCGCCCCCGACGGCGACGCCGCGCCGCGCATCGCGGAACGCAAGGCCGAAGATGCCGGCGCTGGCCGAACCGGGCAGCGGCGTCTCCACCGCCGACCAGGTACGCCCGCCGTCCGCGCTGCGGAGCACCCGGGCCACCCGGCCCCCGCCGGTGCCGATCCAGACCAGGCCGCCCCGGGCGGTGATCGCCGTCCCGCTGGCGGCGAAGCCCGCCTCGCCGGGGAGGAGCGCCGGGAGGCTGGCGCGGGGCACCAGGGTCCAGGTGGCGCCGCCGTCCCGCGTGGTCGCCAGGGCCAGCGCGCCCCCCACCGGGTCGCCGAACGCCACGCCGCGCTGCCGGTCGAGGAAGGCCAGCCCATCCCAGAAGGCGCCGGGGCGCGCGTCCTCGAAGACCTGCCGCCAGGTCTTTCCGCCGTCCCGGGTGCGCCAGATCCGGGCGAGGCCCCCGTCGAAGCTGGTCCCCAGGGCCACCGCGTTCCAGGCGTCGGCGGCGTGGACATCCACCAGGAAGAGCCCCTCCGCGCCGGGGATCCTGCCGGTCCGCCACCGGTGGCCGTCCGTGGTGTGGGCCCAGGTCCCCCCCCGCCCCACCGCCCAGGCGTGCCGATCGGAGACGGCGGCGAGCCCGCGGTACTCGGTGGTGGTGTCGGCCGCCTGGCCGGTCCACTGGGCGGCGGCGGGGGTCGCGCAGACCAGGAGGAGGGCGAGGGGCAGTCGCGTCATCGGGGAATGGGGAAAGGGGAATGGCCCGGGGTGGGGAGGGATCGGCACCCCCGATCGCGATGGGTGACGGGAATCACGAACGGCGCGCCGGCCACCGGTTAGACTGCCACTCGTCCCGGTCCCTGACCGACCGGCGTGGTAGGGCACTGCGTAATATATTCGGGTCGCGCGGGGGGCCCGGCCGTCCGGCCGGTGAACTGCCCGGCATATCGCGGGGAGGCACAATGCGGGTTCGTCATTCCCTTCTACTCGTCGCGGCGCTGGCGGCGGGGGCGTGCAACACCAACAAGGCCGAGCTGCAGCAGGCGCTGCAGGAGGCCGAGGCGCTCAACGCCGAGAAGGACAAGCTCCTGGCCGAGGTGCTCGAGACGACCAAGTTCGTCAACGAGATCGACGGCGAGCTGGCCCGGGCGAAGGGCGTCGGCGTGGCCCCGGTGGAGGGCGGCGAGGCCGCCCCGACCGACGCGGCCCAGCAGCGCCAGGTCCTCCTGGGCAAGGTGCGCGAGGTGGTGAGCCGCCTGGACCAGGCGGAGCAGAACCTGGAGCAGGCCAAGGCCCGCGCGCAGGCGATGGGCTCGCGGAACCAGAAGCTCCTCACGCAGATCGAGGAGTACCAGGCCACCCTCACGGGCTTCCGGGAGACGGTGACCCGGCAGGAGGCCGAAATCGTGGCGCTCCGGGCCGAGGTGGACACGGTTCGCGGGGAGAACGTCCGGCTGGCCACCGAGAAGGCGGCCCTGACCGACACCGTGGTGGAGATGACGACCGCCGCGAACACCGCCTACTACCTCGTCGGCACCAAGGAAGAGCTGCTGCAGAAGGGCGTCGTGACCGAGGAGGGCGGCTCCCGGGTGCTCTTCATCTTCGGCAAGGCGGGCAAGACGCTCGTCCCCGCCCGGACCCTCGACCCGGCGCAGTTCACCCGGATCGACCGGCTGCAGGACTCGACCATCGAGCTGCCCCGGCCGGACCGCGGCTACCGGATGGTCACCGCCCAGAACGTCGAGTACGTGCAGGCGACCAAGCTGGAGAGCGGCCGCCTGGCCGACAGCTTCCACATCCTCACGCCCGAGGAATTCTGGAAGCCGTCGCGCTACCTGATCCTGGTGGAAGAGAAGCGCGACTGAGCGCGGGTCAGGTCCCCGGCCCTCCGAGCGGCACCCCTCGCGGGGTGCCGTTCGTGCTTCAGGGGAGCACCACGCGCTCGATGGCGTCGAGCAGCCAGGCGATCCGGGCCGCGCTGTCGCTGGCGAAGCGGTAGGAGCGGTCGCCGGTCTTCTCCAGCTTCCACTCCGTCGCCAGGGAGTCCACCCCGGCCACCATCTCGTCGGAGTAGCTCCGCCGCAGGGTGAACTCGACGGCGTAGGGCCGGGCCAGCGTGAAGGGCCGGAAGTCCCCGCGGCGCTCCCGCTCGACCGCCTCGCGAGCCGCGGCCTGGAGCATCCCGCGCACCCGGGCCGGGCTGTGGGTGATCGCGGCGTTCCCGCCGACGGCCACCTTGGTCACCACGCCGATGGCACCGTTCCCGAGCAGCTCGAGCGACTCCCGCACCAGCTGGTCGTCGCCCGAGACGACCGATACCGAGACCCCCTGCTCGCCGGCCACGAGCGCATTGATCCCCACCTCGTTGAGCCAGGTCCCGTTCACCCGGAAGTC
>JAICEH010000250.1 GCA_025924275.1 Gemmatimonadales bacterium
GATCCCCGCGTCGGCGGGCAGGAAGCGCGGGGCGGCGTACCCGGTGGAGAAGAGCACCGGCACCCGCACCCCGCGCGAGCGGAGCACGTCGAGCAGGTCGGGGCCGCTGAGCCGGGGCATCGCCACGTCGGTGATCACCAGGGCCACCTCCTGCCGGTGCGCCTCGTAGAGCTCGAGGGCTTCCGTCCCGTCGGACGCGGCGATGACGCGATAGCCGAGCCCCTCCAGGATCCGCACCGCTGCCCGCCGGAGCGGCTCCTCGTCCTCGGCGAGCAGGATCGTCTCCCCGCCACCGCCGGGCGCGGCGGCGATGGCCTGGGCCGGGGGATCCTGCGGGCGCTCGGCGGTGGCCGGGAACCAGAGGCTTACCCGGGTGCCCCGCCCCGGCGCGCTCTCCAGGTCCACCGTGCCGCCGTGCTGCCGCATCAGGCCGTAGACCATCGCCATGCCCAGGCCGGTGCCCTTGCCGGTGGGCTTGGTGGTGAAGAACGGCTCGAACGCCCGCGCGGCCGTCAGCTCATCCATCCCGGTGCCGCCGTCCACCACGCTCAGCACCACGCAGCCCTGCTCGTCCGGCGGCCCGCCGGCATCCGGCGCCTCCACCGCGAACTCGAGCGTCACCTCGCCGCCGTCCGGCATCGCGTCACGGGCGTTGGTGACGAGGTTGAGCAGGATCTGCTCCACCGCCCCGCGATCCGCCCGCACCGGCGGCAGGTCCCCGGCCGGTACCAGCCGGAGCGTCACGTCGTCGGGCAGCAGCCGGCGGAGCGGCCCGAGGAAGTCCGCCACGACCCGCTCCAGCCGGAGCGGCAGGAGGTCGAGGCGCTCCCGCCGACCGAAGGCGAGGAGCTTCCGCACCAGCTCGCTTCCGCGGCGGGCCGCGCCCTGGATGTCGTGCAGGTGATCCTCGCCCGGGCCGCCCAGGTCGCGGAGCAGTGCGGTGTTGGCGAGGATGATGGTGAGCAGGTTGTTGAAGTCGTGCGCGATCCCGCCGGTGAGCTGGCCGATGGCCTCCATCTTCTGGGCCTGGCGGAGCTGCTCGTCCAGCTCGCGCTCGCGGGTCACGTCCCGGATCGAGCTCACCCAGCCGCGAAGCCGGCCGCTGTCGTCGTGCAGCGGGCGGGTCCGCGCGGCCACCCGGATCGGCGTGCCGTCGCGGTGGTGATGGATGACCTCGCCGTCGAACTTCCCGTCGGTGCGGAGCCGCTCGGGCAGCGGCCGCGGGTCGCCGTCCACCGGGCGGGTGCGCAGCAGCTCGGGGCCGATCCGCCCCACCGCCTCCGCGGCGGTGTACCCGTAGAGCCGCTCCGCCGCCGGGTTCCACAGGGTGATGCGGAGGTCGGGGTCGGTGGAGAGAATCGGATCCTGCACATTGTCGATCAGCACCGCCTGCGCCGCCAGCCGCGCGTCCGCCGCCACGCGGTCGGTCACGTCCTCCATCATCACGAGGAGCCGCGCGCCGGGCCCGGCGGGTGCCCCCACCGGCGCCGTGGCGATGGCGAGCTCGATCGGCGTGCCGTCCCGGCGCGTGCCGCCCCGCCGGAGCCCGGTGACCACCTCGCGCGCGCGGACCCGCTGGCGCGTGATCCCGGTCTCGGCCTCGCCGGCGGTTGGGCGGAGAATCGCCGGCACGGTGCCCTCGACCTCCGCCAGACTCCAGCCGAAGAGGCGTTCCGCTGCGGGGTTCCAGACGTCCCGCACCCGGGATTCCTCGTCCACCAGGAAGATCGCAAGGGGCGACGCCTCCACCAGCGCCGCGAGCGTCCGGGTCGCCGCCTTCTCCGCCGAGCGCTCGGTGACCAGCGCCCGGTGGAGCCGGATCACGCGGAGGAGAAGGACGCCCGCGACCAGGATGGCCACCACCCAGAGGAACAGGAGCTCCGCCAGCTGCTGCAGCGGGACGTGCAGCAGGGCGATCGAGGCGAGGAGGGCGAGGGTCACCAGGTGAGCACTCCCTTGCCGAAGAGCTCGTTGCCCTCGAGGGCCGCGTGGGCGGCGCGGACCTCGGGCATCGGCCACACCCCGCCCACCACCGGACGGCACGCCGGCTCGGCGGCTCGGCGGCTCGGCGCCCCGTCCTGCCGCCGTGCCGTCGAGCCGTCGAACCACGGCACCAGCCGAGCCTCCGCCTCCCGCGCCAGCGCGGCGCGCTCCCCGGCGGGTCGGGTCCGCATCACCGAGCCGATGACCTCGAGCCGGCGGCGCAGCAGCGGCTCGAGCGACCCCGCCGCCTGGGCGCCCCGGAGGAGGCCCAGCACCACGAGCCGGCCCCGGGGCTCGAGCACCGCCAGGTTGTCGCCCAGGTCCGGGCCCCCGAGGACGTCGAGCACCACGTCCACCGGGGCGGAGAGTGCCGCCCGGAAGGACGCGCGGGAGGTGTCGATGGCCTCGGCCAGCCCGAGGTCGCGCGCCCGCTCGAGCTTCCAGGCGCTCC
>JAICEH010000251.1 GCA_025924275.1 Gemmatimonadales bacterium
AGCGCCTCGTTGTTGAGGAACTCCCCGCTCCGGGCCGATTCCGCCGCGGTGAAGAGGGTGAGGACGGCGGCGAGCGCGAGGAGTCGCCGCACGGCGGCCGGACTTCAGTCGGCCCGCTCGACGCGGACCGCGCTCACCTTGAAGCTGGCGATCTTGGCGTAGGGGTCGAGGGCGGGATTGGTGAGCAGGTTCGCCGCCGCTTCCCGGAAGTGGAAGGGCACGAACACCTGCCCCCGGGCCTGGCGGCGGGACACCCGGGCGCCGATCAGGATCGAGCCCCGCCGGCTGCTGAGCCTGACGGTGGCACCCTCCTCGATCCCCAGCGCCTCGGCGTCGGCAGGGTGGATCTCGACGACCGGCACGGGCTCGCGGCTGTCGAGCCCCTCGGACCGGCGGGTCATCGTGCCGGTGTGCCAGTGGTACATCTGGCGGCCGGTGTTCATCACGAAGGGATACTCGGCGTCGGGGAGCTCGGAGGCGGGGAGGAGCTCCACCGGGACGAGCCGCGCGAGGCCGTCGGGCGTCGGGAAGCGGTCGGCGAAGAGGAAGGGCGTGCCCGGGTGGCCCGGCTCGGGGACGGGATACTGCAGGCCGGCGCCGGCCAGGGCCTCCCAGCGCACCCCGCGCCAGGATGGGGTCACGGCGGCGATCTCGGCCAGCACGGCGCGGGGATCGGTGGGCGCGGGCAGCCCGAGCCGGCCACTCAGGTCGGCGAGGATCTCGAGGTCGTGCCGCGCCTGGCCGGGGGGGGCGAGTGCGGGTTCGGATCGCTGGATCCGCCGCTCGGTGTTGACGAAGGTCCCGAGCTTCTCGGCAAACGAGGAGCCGGGCAGCACGACGTCGGCCCAGCGCGCGGTCTCGGTGAGGAAGAGGTCCTGGACCGCCAGGAACTCGAGGCGGCGGACCCATTCCTCGGCGTGGGCCACGTCGGGGTCGGAGATGACCGGGTTTTCCCCCATCACGTAGAGCCCGCGCACCGGGCTCCCCTCCTGCACCATCTCGGTGACCATCAGGCCCTTGGCCAGCGACAGGCGGTCCGCCGGGACGCCCCAGGCGGCGGCGTACTCCGCCCGGACCGCCGGGTCGGTCACCGGCCGGTAGTCGGTGTAGGCGAAGGGGATCGCCCCCACGTCGCTCGCGCCCTGCACGTTGTTCTGGCCGCGGATGGGGATCATCGCGGCACCCCACCGGCCGATCATCCCGCAGCAGAGCAGGAGGTTGAGCAGGCTGGCGACGATGTCGGTGCCGGTCGCGTGCTGGGTGAGGCCCATCGCCCAGAGCGTCGAGGTGTTGGGCCCGCGGGCGTACCGCTCCGCCGCCTCCCGGATGAGTGCGGCGGGGATGCCCGTGAGCCGCTCGCCGGTCTCCAGGGTGTAGGGCTCGACCGCCGCCCGGAGGGCGTCGAGCCCGGTGGTGCGTGCCGCGAGGAACGCCTCGTCCGCGAGCCCCGCGGCTAGGACGTGCCGCACCATGGTGTTGTAGAGGGCGACGTCGGTGCCCGGCTGCATCTGGAGGTGGAGGTCGGCCAGGGCGGCCAGCTCGGTGCGGCGGACGTCGGCGACGATCAGCGTGGCACCGCGGGCCACCGCCCGCTTGATCAGCGCCCCGAAGACCGGGTGGCTCTCGGTGGTGTTCGCGCCCGAGATGAAGATGACGTCGCAGGCCTCCTCGATCTCCCGCATCGAGCCCGAGGCTGCCGAGGTGCTCAGGGCCCGGCTCATCGCGGCCACCGAGGTCGAGTGGCAGAGCCGGGTGCAGTGGTCCACGTTGTTGGTCCCGATGGCGCCGCGGAACATCCGCATCAGGACGTAGTTCTCCTCGTTGGAGCACTTGGCCGAGGAGAAGGTGGCGAGGGCGTCGGGCCCCCGCTCGGCGCGGATCCGGAGGAGCTCCTGGGCGGTGAGGGAGAGGGCGTCCTCCCAGCTGGCCTCGCGGAAGGCTGCGTACCAGTCGGCGGGCGTCGCCACGCGGTCGCGGACGTCGTCGTCCCCGTCCTCGCCGGTGAGCCAGGCCGGCTTGCCGACCGCGCGGGCCGGCGGCTTCGGCTTCCGCTGGCGGCCCAGCGCCTCGATGGTGGGCCAGGGGCCTTCGCGATGCCGGGGCAGCTCCCCGGTCCAGCGCCAGCGGCCGTCCGCCCCGCGCTCCCAGCCGCGACGGATGAGCGGCGCGGTGAGCCGGTCGCGATGCTGGGGGAAATCGTACCCGAATCGGCCCTTGACGCAGGTGGAGCCCTGGTTCGGGGTGGCCTCCTCGATCCAGGGGGAGGTGACCCGGGCCACCGGCCCGTCGCGGACGTGGCGGTCCAGCTGGCAGCCGACCGCGCAGTAGGGGCAGACGCTGCGCACCACGCGCTCCGGCGCCCGGCGCGCGGCCTCGCCGAAGCGCGCCCGCGGGATCGCCTCGAAGATCGCCCCCGTGGGGCAGACCCGGACG
>JAICEH010000252.1 GCA_025924275.1 Gemmatimonadales bacterium
GCGGGCGACAGCCGGATGACCGAGACCGGGATGAGCCTCGGCACCCCGCACTACATGAGTCCCGAGCAGGCGATGGGCGAGCGCGACCTCGGGCCCCGGAGCGATGTCTACTCGCTGGGCGCGATGGCGTACGAGATGCTCACCGGCGAGCCGCCCTACACCGGGAACACGGCCCAGGCCATCGTCGCCAAGGTCATCACCGAGAAGCCGGCCCCGATCACGGCCCGCCGCGACACCGTGCCACCCCACGTGGCCGCGGCCATCCACCGCGCCCTCGCCAAGCTGCCCGCCGACCGGTTCCCGACCGCCGCGGCCTTCGCCGACGCGCTCGCGCGGCCAGGGAGCCTCGACGCCACCGCCTACACCACCGCCGCCCGCCCGGCCACCGCGCCGCCCAGTCGGCGAGCCGTCGTCCTGGCTGCCGCCCTCACCGTCGCGGCGGCGGCGGCCGCATTCTGGGCCGGCCGCGCCACGACCGGCCGTCCGGCCATCCAGCCCCCCAGCCGCCTTTCCATCATAGCGGAGGGCGCGGGAGCGGCCGGCGGTGCCCGGCTGGTGGACATCTCGCCCGACGGCGAGGCAGTGGCGTGGAGCGGAGGCGGCTCGACGCTGGGCCAGGTGTACCTCTACCGGCTCGATGCCGGCGAGGCCCTGCCCCTTCCCGGGACGCTGGCCGGCATCGACGTCCACTTCGGGCCGGACGGGCGCGACCTCTGGTTCGTCGGGGAGGGCGGGCCGATGCGACTCGGCCTGTCCGCCGGCGGCAGTCCCGAGCCCCGGCCCGGGATCGGCCTCGGCTCGTTCGCCGCCTGGGCACCCGACGGCTCCCTCTGGCTGAACGATCCGGTAAGCGGTGCGATGGGCCGGGTCCCCCAGGGCGGCCAGGCCCCGGAGGTGCGCTTCCCCCGCGACTCCTCGGGCGTGGCCCAGGTCCAGCAGGTCCTCCCCGGCGGAACCCACGCGCTGGTGGTGGAGGTGCCGTTCACCGCCATCACCGGACGGCTCGTGGCCATCGAGCTGGCGACGGGCGCCCGGACGCCGCTCCTCGAGACGCCGGTCACTGAGGCACGCTACACCCCGGGATTGCTGGTCGTCGTCCGGGGCGACGGCACCATGGAAGCGATCCCGTTCGACCACCGGGGCCTGCGCGTCACCGGACCGCCGGTCATCATCGGCCGCAACGTGTCCGTGGCGGGCAGCATCGCGCAGTTCGCCGTCTCCCGGAACGGCACGGTGGCGTGGGTCCCGGTGCAGCCGCGGGAACTGGTCCTGGTGGAGCGCAGCGGGAACGCGCGCGCGCTGCTGCCGGAGCGCCGGAGCTGGCACAACCCGCGGTTCTCGCCCGACGGCCGCCGGCTTTCAGTGGACTTCGTCGGCGACGACGGCCGCGACACCTGGGTGCTCGACCGGGCGCAGGGCACCCTCACCCGCGTCACCTTCACCCGCGACGGGCACGACGCCGAGTGGGGACCCGACGGGCGCACGCTCTCGTTCCTCTCCTTCGCGAGCGGCAATGCGAAGGTCGCCCTCACCCGCCCCGGGAGCACGGCCCCGCCCGAGTCCCTCTTCGCCACGCCCACGCTGGCCTGGACCGGCGCCTGGCTTCCCGACGGGAGCGGGGTGGTCACCGTGGTGACGAATTCCTCGTCGCAGTCCGGGTTCGACCTGGCGCTGCTCCGGCGCCCCGAATGGCGGGTCGAGCCGCTCGCCGCCTCGCCCTACAGCGAGGCGTGGCCCAGCATCTCCCCCGACGGCCGCTGGGTGGCCTACGCCTCGAACCGCTCCGGCCGTCAGGAGGTGTACGTGATGTCGCTCGTCGGCGGGGACGAGCAGGTGCAGGTCTCGCTCGACGGCGGGGGGGAGCCGGTCTGGGCGCGGACCGGGCGGGAGATCTTCTACCGGCGCCAGGTGACCCCCACCGAGGCGGAACTGGTCTCGGCAGCGGTGGAGGTTGGCCCCGAGTTGCGCGTGACCTCCCGGACGTCGCTCTTCCCGGTAGGGCTGATGGAGGTCTCCCAGCCCCACGCCAACTGGGATGCCGCGCCCGACGGGCAGTCCTTCGTGTTCATCCGCCGGAGCCCCGCCACCCGGATCGAGGTGATCCAGAACCTCCCCGAGCTGGTGCGCCGGCTCCAGGGGGCGGCTGCCCGTTGAGCGGCCCGCCCGCCGGCCTCGCCGCCGCCCTCGCCGACCGCTACCGCCTCGAGCGGGAGCTGGGCCGCGGCGGGATGGCCACCGTCTGGCTGGCCGAGGACGTGCGGCACGGACGCCAGGTGGCGGTCAAGGTGCTCCATCCCGAGCTCGGCGCCGTGCTCGGGGTCGAGCGCTTCCTGGCCGAGATCCGGACCACCGC
>JAICEH010000253.1 GCA_025924275.1 Gemmatimonadales bacterium
ATGCCATGGTCGAGGTGGACGACGTAGTCGCCCTCGACCAGGGCATCGGTGGCGGTCGAGGGCGCGGCGACCCGGTACCGGCGGGGGCGGCGGAGCCGGCGGGCCCGGCGGAAGATCTCGTGGTCGGTGAGCACCCGGAGCGTCGGCATCACGAACCCGCCGTCGAGCGCGCCGATGGCGAGCGTGAGCCCGGGCGTCCCGTGGGCATCCTCGTGGAGCAGCTCGTCGAGCCGCTCGAGCTGGCCCTCGTTGTCGCAGAGGATCACCGCGGGCAGCTCGGGGCTGGCGAGCGACCGCACCCGGCGCACCTCGCGATCCACGCGGTCGGGGGGGAGGAACCCGAACTGGACGGACGGACGGTCGGTCGGACGGTCGGACGGATCGAGCTGGAGGCGGGGGAAGGCGTCCACCGCGCGGGCCCAGGCGTCGGGCGCGATGAAGAGGTCGTCGCGACTCGGCACGTCCTCACCCATCCGGCGGGCGACCTCGAGGTGATGGGCCGCCTCCTCCCAGGCGCGCCCCACTTCCGCCCGCCCCGCCGCCGGCTGGTCCTGGAGGAGCAGGGCGTCGGGTGGCAGCAGGTCGAGCAGGGTCCGCCGCTCGGCATCGCCCCCCTCGTGGGCCACGTCGGTGGAGACGGGGAGGACCGTCGCGCCCGGCAGGGCGGCGAGGGAGCGCTGGGAGGTCAGGTCGAAGGCGCGGAGGGTGCTGATCTCGTCGCCCCACCACTCGAGGCGGGCCGGCTCGGCCATCCCGAACCCGTAGACGTCCACGATGCCGCCGCGGACGGCGAACTCCGCCACCTCCGTCACGGTGGGTACGCGCCGGTAGCCCATCCGCTCGAGCGCGGCCACGACCTCGCCGAGGGGGAGACGGCGCCCGGGACCGAGCTCGAGGCGGGCGCGGGCGAGGGCCGCCGGCACGAGGGTGCGCTCCGCGGTGGCCCGCGCCGTGGTGACCAGGAGCCGGAGCTCGCCCCCGAGGAGCCGCTCGATGGTCTCGACCCGCTCCCCGGCGATCTCGAGGTGCGGCTCCTCCTCGCCCAACGCCTCGCGCTGCGGATACAGCGCGGCCGGGACCTGGCCGAGCTGCGCCAGGTCGGCCAACCAGCGCTCCGCGTCGGCCGGCGTCGGCGCCAGCACCACCAGCACGCGCCCAGTCCGTTCCGCCACCACCCAGGCGGCGAGCACCGCAGCGCTCGACCCGGGAAGGCCGTCGAGGGCCAGCGAGGCGCCGCGACCCGGCAGGCGGGCCAGCAGGTCGCCGGCCCGCGGGGTGCGGCCGAAGGCGTCGAGGATGAAGGGGAGGCTCATGGACGGGCGGTCGGACGGTCGGGCCGTCGCACGGTCAGCAGCAGCTCGGCAAGGACGAGGAGGGCGGCGAGCCAGAGGAGGGGGCCGCGGAGGCCGGCGCGGGCGGCCCCGGTGAAGGCCCGACCGGCGGCGCGCGCCGGGTCCGCCAGGTCCGCCCCGCTCCACAGCGCCCGGGCCTCGCGGTCGGCCGCCCGGGCGAGCGAGGATTCCCGCGGGTCGGGATTCACCGCGGCGGCGCCGATGGTGTCCCGGCCGCTCACGAACGCGTATGCGCCGGGGACGGGCGGGCGGAAGCCGGCGCCGCCCTCGACGGGCCACTCCCGATCGCCCAGGCGCACGCCGGTGGCGCGGTCCGGCACGACCAGCGGCACCCCCGCGGGCGCGTCGGCCACCAGGGCCTCGCCCCGGACGGTGCGGTTCAGCAGCGCGTCCAGGAAGGGCACGAAGCCGCCGCGATGGGGGAGATCGGTCCACTCCGGCTCGAGCCGGCTGCCGAGGAGGACCACGTCCCCGGACCGGACCACCCAGGGCTCGCCGCCCGCCGAGGCGAGGACCCCGGTCCGACCGCTCCCCTCGGGCGCGAGGGCGTGCCGGCGGCGCACCCGCGCACCGGCCGCCTCCCCCTCCCCGATCTCGACTTCCGTGGTCGAAAGCAACCCGTAGCGCCACGGCACGCCCCGGCGCTCGAGCGCGCGGTTGAGCGCGCCGAGCCCGGCGGCGTCGGCGGGCGGGAAGACCACCGAGGGCCCAGGGGCCAGCGCCCCGAGCGACACCTCGGCCCCGGCCCGGACCCGGCCCCCGTCGGCGAGTGCGGCCAGCGCGGTGGCCACCCAGCGGTCCGCCGGGTCCCAGCGCACCGCCGCGGGCGGCAGCACCCGGATGATCCCGACCCGCCGGTTGTCGCCGCGCATCTCGTCCGGGGCGAGCTCGGCCTGCACCTCCCACCAGCCGGGCCGGGGGGCCGG
>JAICEH010000254.1 GCA_025924275.1 Gemmatimonadales bacterium
CGGCCCGCTCGGCCGACGTGTGCGCCAGGTCGCTCTGCACCAGCCACTCGGCCGCGGTGCTGAGCCGGTACCAGGCGAGGGCGAACGCGGTGTCCGCCTCCACGGCGCGCCGATACGCGGCCACCCCTTCCTCGAACCGGAGGTCACGCAGGGCCGCTTCGCCGTCGAGCCACGCCCGGAGCGCCGGCAGCGACGTGGTGGTGCGCGCGGCCAGCCCGCTCACCCGCGAGCTGGCCTCGTCCCAGCCCGAGAGCAGGCCCACCGTCAGGCTGTCGACCACCTCGAAGAGCGCATCCGGAGTCCCCTGGGCGCTCGCGCTGGCCACCGGCGTGGCGCCCCCGACGCGATGAAGCCGGGCGGTGACCCGGAGCCGTCCGCCCGCCTCCACCACGTCCCCGAGCACGAAGTAGGCGGCCCCGAACCGGCGCGCGAGCGCCTCCCCCGCGCCGGCGTCCGGAGGCGAATCCCCTGCCGCGCGGATGACCGCCCGGCGATCGACCGCCTGGAGGCCCCCCGCGCCATCGAGGGTGGTGCTGAGGAGATCCACCAGGCCGGAACCGAGGTAGGCGAAATCCGCGCCCCCGCGCACCTGGAAGGGAAGCACGGCGATGCCCGGAGGCCCCGGGCCGGCCTCCGGCTGGCCGGGAGCCGGGTCGCGGATGAGGAAGATCGCGGCCAGGGCGACGAGCCCTCCCACCGATGCGAGGATCAGGGCGCGGCCGGTGCGCGAAGCGGGGCGGTGGGGCGGCGCAGCGGCGGCGAGGGCGTCGGCGAAGGCCAGCGTGTCGGGGAACCGATCGGCCGGCGCCGGGGCCAGCGCCCGGTCCAGCGCGGCCGCCACCGCCGGCGACACCCCGGGCGGGGGCTCTTCCACGTAGCGGGGCGACTCCCGGAGCCGCCGGGTCAGCGAGGAGTGGATGGTCGGGGCCGGATACGGCGGCAGCCCGGTGAGCAGTTCCACCAGCACGCAGGCCAGGCTGTACTGGTCGGCGCGGCCGTCGAGTTCCGCCTCCCCCACGAGCTGCTCCGGGCTCATGTAGGCCGGCGTGCCGATGGCCAGGCCGGTCTCGGTGAGCCGGCTGCCGCCCGCGGTGCTGATGGCGCGCGCGATGCCGAAGTCGGCCACCACCGCCTGTCCGTCCTCGATGAAGATGTTGTCCGGCTTGATGTCGCGGTGGATGATGCCCTCGCGGTGGGCATAGCCCAGGGCCTGGGCCACCTCGCGGACCAGGCGCACCGACTCGGCCGGATCGAGCCGCCCCTCCCGCTCCATCCGCGCCCGGAGCGTCTCGCCGGTGGCGAGCGGCATCACGTAGTAGGGGAGCGACGTCCCGGTGGGGGTCGGGATCGTGCCGGAGTCGAGCAGCGGGAGGATGCGGGGGTGGCGGAGCTGTGCGGCGATGCGCACTTCACGGAGGAAGCGCTCCGCGCCCAGGGTCGTGGCCATCTCGGGCCGCAGCACCTTGAGCGCCACCCGGCGGCCGTGGCGCAGGTCCTCGGCGAGGTACACCAGCGCCATCCCCCCCTCGCCCAGCACCCGCTCCAGCCGGTAGCGGCCGGCGAGCGCCTCCTGCAGTGGGCCGAGGGGATCGGTCACGCGCGGCTACGCACGCCGGTGGATCGGGACGAAGTCCCGGGTGTCGTGGCCGGTGTACACCTGCCGCGGGCGGGCGATCTTCTGCTCCTTGTCCAGCAGCATCTCCTCCCACTGCGCCAGCCATCCGGGCAGCCGGCCGATGGCGAAGAGCACCGTGAAGTAGTCGGTCGGGTACCCCATCGCCTGGTAGATCAGCCCGGAGTAGAAGTCCACGTTCGGGTAGAGCTTCCGGCTGATGAAGTAGTCGTCCTCGAGGGCGATCCGCTCCAGCTCGAGCGCGATGTCGAGCTTGGGGTTGAGGCCGGTCTCCGCGAAGACCTGGTCCGCCGTCTGCTTGATCAGCTTCGCCCGCGGGTCGTACGACTTGTACACCCGGTGGCCGAACCCCATCAGGCGGCCCTCGCCCCGCTTCACCCGCTCGACGAAGGCCGGGATGTTCCGGCGGTCGCCGATCTCGTCCAGCATCCGGAGCACCGCCTCGTTGGCCCCCCCGTGCAGTGGCCCGTACAGCGCCGCGATGCCGGCCGACACCGCCGAGAAGGGGTCCACGTGCGACGACCCCACGGCGCGCA
>JAICEH010000255.1 GCA_025924275.1 Gemmatimonadales bacterium
CGTGGGGGATCACGTCAAGACCGCGATCGGGACGCTGCTTGGCACCGGCACGATCCTCGGCGCCGGTGCCAACGTCTTCGGCGCCGGGCCCGTGCCCAGGTGGGTGCCGCCCTTCGCGTGGGGACACGGGGGGGCAGAGCGGATGACGGAGGCGGGATTCCTCGAAGTGGCCCGCCGGGTCCTGCCCCGGCGGCACGTGGCGGTCACCCCGGCGGTCGAAGCCTCGCTTCGGGCCACCTGGGCCCGCCTCGCGGGGCGCTGATGCGGCTCGTGGTGCTGGGCAGCGGCTCGAAGGGGAACGCGCTCGCGCTCGAAGCCGAGGGCGCCGTGCTGCTGGTGGACGCCGGCTTCAGCGCCCGGGAGCTCGAGCGCCGGGCCGCCGCCGCCGGGATCCCGCTCGACAACCTGCTCGGCATCGCCCTCACCCACGAACACGGCGACCACGCGGCGGGTGCTCCGGTGCTGGCCCGGCGGTTCGATGTGCCCCTGCTCTGCTCGCCCGGTACCTACGGCGCCCTCCTCCCGCGGTCGCCCTGGCTCCGGCATCGGCGCGTGGGCCTCGGGCACGCCGCCCAGGCGGGCCCGTTCGTGGTGGAGGGATGTCCCACCAGCCACGACGCGGCGGAGCCGCTCGCTCTCCGGGTGCGCGCCGGCCGGACCGGCGCGTCGGTGGGGGTGGCCTACGACCTCGGCCGGCCCTCGGCCGGGCTCCGCTGGTTCCTCCGCGAGCTGGACGCGCTGGTGCTGGAGGCGAACCACGACGAGGTGCTGCTCCGGACCTCGGACTACCCGGCCGCGGTGCGGCAGCGGATCTCCGGCGCGGGAGGCCACCTCTCGAACCGGGCCTGCGGGGAGCTGCTGGGGGAGCTGGTGCACCCGGGGCTGGCGCACGTGGTGCTGGCCCACCTGAGCGAGCGGTGCAATACCGCGACCGACGCGCTGGCCGCGGTCGGGCCGGCGCTCGCGGCGGTCGGCTTCGGCGGGGCGCTGCACGTGGCCCGGCAGCACCACGTGCTGGGGCCGCTGGAATTCAGCCTTCCGGCGGCGCCCCTGGTACGCTGACGCCTGCAGGGCGGGGCGTGGGCGGCCCCACGCGGCGGAGGGTGATCGGCTCCTGCAGATCCCCTCCCGAGAGCCGGAGCTCCTTCGCACCTACCTTCACGTCGTACACTTCCCATTCGTCACCGATGGCGATCGCGATCCGGCTCTTCGGCTTGAGCCGCCAGCGAACCGTCTCCTCGCCCCAACTGGCGCTCGAGTCGGCGCGAATGATCACCTCCCGTGGCCCCCCCTTGGTGTCGGCGCCGGTCGCGACCCGCCAGGTGCCCACCAGGGGGGACTCCTGACCCACCACGGCGACGGGCGCCACGAGCATCAGCACGCCGGCAACGGCCAACCACTTCACGGAATGCCTCCGGTTTCCGGGCGAGGCCGAACAGTGGGCAAATCTAATGCCCCGCCCGCTCGAGTGAGCGCGATTACCGACGCGGCGGCGCAAGCTGCTCCATCGCCTCCCGGGTGACGGGGTGGCCCGGCCCCATGCCCCGGCGGAGCGGTGCCACGGCGCGGAGAATCGTGAGCCGGCCACCGATGGTGTCGGCCCGGGCGACCCGAGCCTGGCCGAGCAGGAGGAGGGCGCGACCGACGTCCCCGCTCCGGGATCCGTCGTGCTGGTGCACTTCACTGATGCGGAGGGAATGACGCGCAAGGGACTCGGCGGCCATCGCGTCGCCCGCCAGGAGGGCCACGTGGCCCGCCCGCAGAACGTAGAACCGGAAGTGGAACAGTCGCGGGTCGCGCGGGTCGGGAAACCCCACCGCCTGGAGGAAGCGGCGATACGCCGCGCCGGCCTCCGGCAGGCGGCCTTCGCGCTCCGCGAGGCGCCCACCGAGTTGCAGTCCGAGGATACTGTCCTCCGGCGGGAGGCCGACCATCAGCTCCCGGAACCGCGCGCGGGCCTCGGGCAGGTCGCCGGCGTCGATCAGGTCGCCGGTCACCTCCCACAGCTGGTTCCGGACCGCCGCCGGATTCCCGGTGCGCCGGGCCCGCTCGAGTCTCCTCTGCCCCAGCGCGACGGCGGCGGCCGGGTC
>JAICEH010000256.1 GCA_025924275.1 Gemmatimonadales bacterium
CGGGGCGACTTCGCCGCGGCGGAGGTGTTCGCCAACCCGTTCTCACCCGGGGTGGGACTGGCCCGCGGCGACACCCTGTACGGCTGGTACTGCGCCACCTGCCACGGGCAGGCCGGCGCGGGCGACGGGCTGGTGGGCCGGCGCCTGGGGGCGCCGCCGCTCACCTCGGACCGGGCCGCGGCGCTCTCCGACGGGTATCTGTACGCCATCGTCCGCTACGGCCGCGGAGTCATGGGCCGCTACGGCGACAAGATCTGGGAGCCGGCGGACCGGTGGGCCGTCGTGGCCTACGTGCGCGAGCTGCAGGTGCGCTCCCGCCTGGCGGCCCGGGGGCCCCAGTGAGTCCCGACGCCACCCTGCGCGACCGCCTCGCGGCCCACGCCACCCAGGGCACCTGGGGGCTCTTCATCGGCCTCGGCGCGGCGCTGGCGCTGGCCGGCGGCGCCCTCTTCGCGCTGGCCGCCGCGGGCGGGCAGGCAGAGCGCGCCTGGCAGCTCTTCCACGTGAACTGGGTCTACTTCACCACCCTGGCCTTCGGGAGCCTCGCGCTGGTCGCGGCCTACAAGGTGGCCAATGCGAAGTGGTCCGGGGTGATCGTCCGCTTCGCCTCGACCACCGTGGCCTTCCTGCCGGTGGTCCTGCTCGGGTTCGTGTTCCTCTTCACCGCCGGCTACGCCCACGTCTACGGGCCGATGCAGGAGGAGCTGCCGGGCCTCGCGCACGGCAAGGCGGTGTGGCTCTCCCGGCCGTGGATGTCCGCCCGCCTGGGGATCGGGCTCGTGGTCCTGGCGCTGGTGGGGTGGGCGATGGTCCGGCGCGACATGGCGCCCGACGCCTGGGCGGCGGCACCCCGGGCGGCCGGCGGCCGCAAGGCGGCGCTCGAGGGCCTCGCCCGCGGGTTCGACGGGAGCCCCGCGGCCCTCGCGGCCACCGAGGCCCGGGTCCGCCGGCTCGCGCCGGTCTACGCGGTGCTCTACGCGCTGGTGATGACGCTCGTCGGGTTCGACGCGGTGATGGCCCTCCAGCCCCACTGGTTCTCCAACCTGCTCGGCGGCTGGATCTTCATGGGCGCGTTCCTGGGCGGGAACGCCCTGCTCGCGCTCCTGCTCCTCCGCGGGGGCCGGGAGACCGGGGTCGGACACCTCATCAGCCCGAAGCAGCGGCACGACCTGGGCAAGATGATCTTCGGCTTCTCGGTGTTCTGGACCTACCTGATGTGGTCCCAGTTCCTGGTCATCTGGTACGGGAACCTCCCCGAGGAGACCGGCTTCGTCTTCGCCCGGCTGTGGGGGCCCTGGCGGCCGGTGGCCATGCTGGTGCTCTGCGGGATGTTCCTGATCCCCTTCGTCGGCCTGCTCGGCGTGACCCCCAAGAAGTGGCCGGTGACCCTCGGCCTCTTCAGTGGCGTCATCCTCGTGGCCCTCTGGCTCGAGCGCTACCTGATGGTGATGCCCTCCATCACCGCGGCGGCGGGACCGGTCTTCGGGTGGCCCGAGCTCGGGCCGACGCTCCTCTTCGTCGGGCTCTTCCTCCTCGCCTACGGGCTCGGTGCGCGCCGCTTCCCGATGGTGTCGCCGCGCCTCGCCGAGCTCACGCTGCAGCGGGAGAGCCACCACGTGGAGGAGCCCTCCGAGTTCCTCCACGAGGAGGCGGACGCGGACTACGTGAGCGAGGCGGTGATCGAGGAGGAGAAGCGGCACTAGGCAGTCGCGAGTCGCGAGTCACGAGTCGAACCGCCGCGAACGGCAAACGGCCCTCCACGCACGGAGGGCCGTTTCGCATTGGCCTAACTCGCGACTCGCGACTACTTCACCCGCAACAGCATCGCCTTGAGCGAGTCGGCGGGGATGTCGCCCAGGATCACGAGCAGCCGCTCCCCGTCGGCCGGGTGGGCCAGGCTCGGGTCCACCTGCAACTGGGCGGTGGCGGACTGGCCGGGACGGTTGGAGACCAGGCTCCGCACGTCCGAGGCAGGGCCCGCCACCGTCCGGATCGTCTGGCCGGTGGCGAGCTGCTGCGAGACGACGCTGAGGCCGCCGGTGGTGCTCTGGCTCACCCGGATCTCGGTCACC
>JAICEH010000257.1 GCA_025924275.1 Gemmatimonadales bacterium
CCGGGACGGGAATCCCGAGGTGTACCTCGTGCCCGCCGCCGGGGGCGAGGCGCGCCGGCTCACCGGGGCGGCCGGCGCCGACGGCGAACCGGCGTGGTCACCCGACGGGGCGCGCCTCGCCTTCGTCTGCACCCCGGAGGGCCACCGGGACCTCTGCCTGATGAGCGCCGATGGCACCGGCCGCCGCCGCGTGACCGACGGGCCGGGCGAGGAGTTCCACCCCGGCTGGTCGCCCGACGGCACCCGGCTCGCCTTCCAGGCCGTCCGGGGGGAGAACTACGACGTCGAGGTCCTCGACCTCGCCTCCGGACAGCGGATGCGCCTCACCGACGGCCCGGGGTACGACGGCCAGCCTGACTGGGCCCCCGACGGGACGCGGGTGGCGGTGATTTCCGATCGCGGGGATTCCGAGGGGCTCTACCTTCTCGACGCCGCCACGGGGGCCGCGACGCGCGTCGGCACCGGCCAGGCCCTCGATCCCCACTGGCGCCGGTGATCCCGACTTGTCGGGTCGCACTTGGGCCCACAACTTTCCCGTCCCGGGCAGTGGCAGGATCCACCCGCGAGACGAGGGAGCGAGGGTCACCGGATGGCCATCACCACCAGGAATGTCGTGTTCGTCACGGGCGCCTTCGTCACCCACCGTGGGTGGAGGCCCTGGATCGAGTACTTCTCCCAGAAGGGCTACACGGCCATCGCACCGGCGTGGCCGTTCAAGGACGGCACCGCCGCGGAGGTCCGCGCGCGCCAGCCCCACGACACCGACCTCGCCGCCCTGACGCTGCCCACGGTGATCGAACACTTCGCGACGATCGCGAGGAGCTTCCCCGAGAAGCCGATCATCATCGGGCACTCGACCGGCGGGCTGATCACCCAGATCCTGGTCAACCGCGACCTCGCCGCCGCCGGCGTGGCCATCCACTCGGTGCCGACGCTGGGCGTGTTCCCCTACGAGTGGTCCTTCCTCCGCGGAGGATGGCGTTCCCTGGGCCTCTTCACCTCGGTCCGCAAGACCTACCTGATGTCGTTCCGGAAGTGGCAGTACGCCTTCGTGAACGGAATGCCGCTCGAGGAGCAGCGGCGGGCGTGGGAGGAGAACACCATCCCCGAGTCCAAGGTGCTTGCGCGCGGGGGGCTCTCCAGGGCGGCGGCGGTGGACTATGACAAGCCGCACGCGCCGCTCCTGTTCACGGCGGGCGACCGGGACACCATCATCCCGGCCCACCTGAATCGCCGGAACGTCAAGCGCTACAACCGGTCGAACGGATCGGTGGTGGACTACAAGGAGTTCCCGGGGCGGAACCACTACGTCCTGGGGCAGTCCACCTGGAAGGAGGACGCCGACTACATCCTGGACTGGCTCGCGCGGCAGTAGGCCGCGACCTGCCGCCCCTCCGCCGCCCGATGCGGATCCACGCGAGGCCTGCAGGGGAGCCGCCGCCCGAGCGGGTCGGACGATGAGGCTCTGGACCCTGCACCCGAGGTACCTCGACCCCGCGGGACTGGTGGCCCTCTGGCGGGAGGCGCTGCTCGCCCGGGCCGTGCTCCAGGGCCGCACCCGCGGGTACCGGCATCATCCCCAGCTCGCCCGCTTCCAGGCCCGACCGAACCCGGCGCGGGACCTCGATCGCTACCTGGCCGCGGTGTTCGCCGAGGCCGAGCGGCGGGGCTACGCCTTCGACCGCCGCAAGCTCGGCCGGGCCCGGGGCGGGCGGCGCATCACGGAGACCTCGGGCCAGCTGGCCTTCGAGTGGGCCCACCTCCTCGCCAAGCTCCGTCGGCGCCGGCCGCGGCTCCACCGGGAGCTGGCCGGGGTCGAGCACCCGCTGGCGCACCCGCTGTTCCGCATCGTCCCGGGGCCGGTGAGGGAGTGGGAGCGGGGCGACGCCGCCCGGTGAGCGCCCTCGGGGCG
>JAICEH010000258.1 GCA_025924275.1 Gemmatimonadales bacterium
ACCAGCCAGCCGGTCGCCACGGCGGCGGCGAGGCTCGCCGCCCAGCCGCCGTACCAGAGGCGCCGCCGAGTCCGGGCGCGGTTCGCCAGCGACCGCGCTTCGAGCGCCGCCCACGACGGGGCGGTGCGGGGGCCGGGTGAGAGCCGCGCGAGCAGGCTCGTGGTCTTGTCCCGGAGCGCGGCGATGCCATCCCGCTCCGCCTGGCACGCCGGACAGCGCGCGAGGTGGCTCTCGATCTCGACGCACTGCGACCGGCTGAGCGCCTGGTCGAGGTAGGCGTGGAGCTCGTCCTCAGGAATGTGCCGCATCGTCCATCCGCTCCGCCTCCCGGCGGTCGTACGCCTCCACCAGCCGCCGGCGGGCCCGCGCGAGCGTGGTGCCCACGGCGCCCACGGCGAGCCCGGTCTGGGCCGCGATCTCCGGGTAGCTGAGCCCCGCGTCCCAGAGGAGCAGGATCTCCCGGTCCCGCGGGGTGAGCAGGGCGAGGGCGTCGTGCACCCGGCTCACCTGCTCGTCATGCTCGATCGTGTCCTCCACCGAGCGGACCGGTGCCGGGTGCGTGCCGGGATCGGTCGAGAGCAGGGTGAGGTGCTTCTTCCGCCGTACCGCGGCCCGCGCCTTGTCCCGCGCCAGGTTCGCCGCCACCGCGAACACCCAGGCGCGGGGCTTCTCGGGCCGGTGGGACATCGCCCGCAGGAAGACCTCCTGCGCCAGGTCCTCGGCGCGGTCCGCGTCCCAGACCTTGCGGTACAGGAACCGCACCACCGCCTGATAGGTCGTCTGGTAGAGGCGCTCGAGTTCGTCGTTCACGCAGGGACTCCGGATGCCCGGGGGCGGCCACTCCGGGGAGACGCCCGTCGCTGCCGGACCTTGCACATGGCCGACCCCCGCCTCAGCGGTGCTGGGCGCGCTGCCAGCGGGTCGCCAGGGCGCACCCGCGATGGATCACGGCGCGCTTGGGCGGCCAGTCGAAGCAGAGCGCCGGCTTGGCGGTGCGCCCGTCGGGGCGGGTCCTCCCGTGCAGGGTGCAGTGCACGCCGTCCGCCGGGTCGAGGTAGTCGCAGGCGGAGATGACCTCCGCCTCGAGGTACCCCTCCTCGGACCGCTGCACCTTGCATAGATAGGGCGACTGCCGGGAGCGCACCAGCGCCTCGAGCCGGGCGTTCGTCGGGGGGCAGACGATCTCCACCTGGAGGTCGCGGCAGCAGGCGGCACCCTGGGTGTTGTCCCCGGTGCGACAGGGCGCCCCCACGCAGGGGTTGCTCCCCACCCCGACCAGCGGGAGCGGGCGCCGGGGATGGGAGAGCGCCAGGTCCCGGAGCCGCTGGCCGTCGGCCACCCGGAACCGGTCGCCGCCGAGCCGGCGGGGCTGGGCCGCCGGCCTGGGATCCCGCGGCATCGGCCCGCGGAAGCCGTGGGCGGCGCACCGGGCGCCCTCGGGGGCCTCCTTGAGCCAGCGGCACGGCACGTGGATGGCCGCCTCGACGTAGAGCTGGTCCTCCCGGGTGGAGAGTCGGCCGAACGACATCCGCTGGGTGTGGCCGAGCAGCCAGGTGGCCTCGTGGTCGAGCGGATCCGCGCCGCCCTCGAGCGTGCCGATGTGAATCGTGACCCGGAGCTGGCGGCACTGGGTCCCGAGGGCACGGCAGGGTGGGGGTGCGCTCACGGCGTGGGCTCCTCGGGGGAGGGGACGGCCCGGCGCGCGGGCGTCGGTGGCGGGGCGGAAGATAGGCCGGTCTCCGCTGCCCGACCACCCGCCGCGGACTCGCAATCGGGCCCCGCCGTC
>JAICEH010000259.1 GCA_025924275.1 Gemmatimonadales bacterium
CCCCGTTCCCCGTTCCCTGTTCCCCGTTCCCCCGTTTAGGTTGGTCGGGTGATCCGCTTCCGCCACGTCGACATGGCCTACCCGAGGGGCGAGCTCGCGCTCGTGGACGTGTCCTTCGAGGTGGCGAAGGGCGAGTTCGTCTTCCTCACCGGCCACAGCGGGGCCGGGAAGTCCTCCATCCTCCGGCTCCTCTGGGCCGGCGAGCGCCCCTCGCGCGGCGAGGTGCGGGTGGCGGGGTTCGCGGTGAACGACCTGCGCAACCGCGACGTGCCCCGGCTTCGCCGCCGCCTCGGCATCGTGTTCCAGGACTTCCGGCTGCTCGAGGACCGCACCGCCGAGGAGAACGTGGCCCTGGCCCTCGAGGCGACGGGGATGCGGCCCGACCTGATCCCGGCCCGGGTGCTCAAGGTGCTCTCCCAGGTGGGCCTCTCCACCAAGGGCCGCTCCTACCCGCGCGAGCTCTCCGGGGGCGAGCAGCAGCGGGTGGCCATCGCCCGCGCCCTGGCGAACGACCCACCGCTCCTGCTGGCCGACGAGCCCACCGGCAACCTCGACGAGAAGGCGACGCGGGCGGTGTTCCAGCTGCTCCGGGACATCAACGCCGCGGGCACCTCCGTGGTGATGGCGAGCCACGACGCGGCGCTGGTGCGCGAGGCGAATTACCGGACGCTCGAGCTCAAGCAGGGGCGGCTGGTGGCCGACTCCGGGCGCGACGCCGTGGAGGCCCTCGCGTGAGGCCGGTCATCCGCGAGTGCGTGCTGGGCTTCACGCGCGCCCCGCTGCTCTCGACCCTCTCGGTCACCGCCATCGCCTTCTCCCTCTTCACCCTCGGCCTCTTCGGGCTGGTGGCGGTGAACCTCCAGCAGGCGCTCGCCGCGCTGGAGGACCGGGTGGAGGTGGTGGCGTACCTGCTCCGCGGGACGCCGATCGAGGCCGCCATGCTCGCCGCGGAGGACGCGCGCACCTTCCCCGAGGTGGCGCAGGTGACCTACGTGTCCGCGGATTCGGCGCTGGCCCGGGCGCAGGCGGAGCTGGCGGAGTTCCGCGAGGCGTACCGCGACCTCCGGACCAATCCACTGCCCGCCTCCCTCGAGGTGGCGCTCAGGCCCGGCCAGCGCGACCCGGAGACGGTGGCGGCGGTGGCCGAGCGGCTCCGGGGCATCGGCGTGGTGGAGGACGTCCGCTTCGGGGAGGAGTGGGTGGCGGGCCTGGCCCGGCTCCGCCGCATCGCCGGGCTGGTGGGCGGGGTGATCGGCCTCGCGTTCGCCGGCGTGGCGCTGGTGATCATCGCGACCACCATCCGGATGGCTCTGCTCCAGCGCTCCCGCGAGATCGCGATCCTCCGGCTGGTGGGCGCCACCGACGGGTTCATCCGGGCGCCGTACCTGCTCGAGGGCGCGCTCAAGGGCTTCCTGGGCGGGACCCTGGCCCTCCTGCTCACCTGGGCGGCGTTCGCGCTGGTCCGCGGCGGGTCGGACGCGCTGGTGGCCCCGATGTTCCTGCCGCCGGCGTTCGTGGCCGCGGGGGTTGCCGGCGGCACCCTGCTGGGGCTGCTGGCGAGCCTGCTCAGCGTCGGGCGGCACCTGAGGCCGAGGGGGGTGCGGTGAGGGGGGAGAGGGGCGGCGGGGGAGGG
>JAICEH010000260.1 GCA_025924275.1 Gemmatimonadales bacterium
CACCTCCGGGCGTTGCTCGACGGCGGCTGGGTCACCAGCCGGGCGGAGGGGACCAGCCGGCTCTACCGGGCCGACCCCGCCGGGCTGGCCCCGGCGCTGGCGGACCTCTGGCAGCTGGTCCGCACCGAGGTGGCCGGCTCCCCCGAGGCCGAGCGGGACGCCGAGCGGCTGCGCCACGTGCTGGCGGGCCGGCGCTCGCGGGGCGGGTTCTTCGCGGACGCTGCCGGCCGCTGGGACACGCTCCGGGGCGAGCTCTTCGGCGGCCGGTCGGAGCTGCTGCCGCTCCTCGGGCTCCTCCCTGCGGACGCGGTGGTGGGCGACCTGGGTTGTGGCACCGGCCACTTCGCCCTCGCGGCGGCCCCGTTCGTCCGCCGGGTGATCGGCGTGGACGGCGCCCCGGAGATGCTCGACGTGGCCCGGACCCGGCTCGCCGGTGTCCGGAACGTGGAACTGCGCGAGGGCGACCTCGAGGCCCTGCCGATCGAGCCCGGCGAGCTCGACCTGGCGGTGATGGCGCTGGCGCTCAGCTACGTCGAGGATCCGGCGGTGGCGCTGGCCGAGGCGGCGCGGGTGCTCCGCCCGGGCGGGCGGCTCCTGCTGCTCGACGTCCGGCCCCACCAGCGCGCCGAGTACCGCCAGACGCTGGGGCATCGCTGGCAGGGCTTCGGCGAGCGCCAGGTGCTGGGCTGGCTGGCGAAGGCGGGCCTCGAGGGGCGCTGGCACGCCCTCCCGGCCGACCCGGGCGCGCGGGGCCCCGGGCTGTTCCTGACCAGCGCCGTGAGGACCTCGCATCCCGCGCAGGACTCGTGACTCTCGACTCGTGACTCGCGACTCGCGACTCGCGACTTACAACCAGGGGACTCAGTCAATGTCGATGAACACCGCCCTCCATCCCTTCGACCAGGCCCGCGAGGCCGGTCGTGAGCCGTTCAAGGTCCGGGACCTGGCGCTCGCCGAGTTCGGGCGGAAGGAGATCCGGCTCGCCGAGCACGAGATGCCGGGACTGATGGCGCTCCGGGCCGAGTACGCCGGCAAGGCGCCGCTCGCGGGGGCCCGGATCATGGGCTCGCTCCACATGACGGTGCAGACCGCCGTGCTGATCGAGACCCTGGTCGAGCTCGGCGCCGACGTGCGCTGGGTGAGCTGCAACATCTTCTCCACCCAGGACCACGCCGCCGCCGCCGTGGTGGCGGGGCGGGACGGCACCGCGGACGAGCCGCGCGGCACGCCGGTGTTCGCCTGGAAGGGAGAGACCCTCGAGGAGTACTGGTGGTGCACCGAGGAGGCGCTGGCCTGGCCGGACGGCGGCGGGCCCACCCTGCTGCTCGACGACGGTGGCGACGCGACGCTCCTGGTCCACAAGGGCGTCGAGTTCGAGCGCGCCGGCCGGGTGCCGGCGTTCGACGCGGCGGGCGAGCCGGAGGAGTGGGGGGTGATCCTCGACGTGCTCCGGCGCTCGCTCGCGGCGGACCCGAAGCACTGGACCCGGATCGCCGCGGGGATCCGCGGGGTCTCGGAGGAGACCACCACCGGGGTGCACCGGCTCTACGAGATGGAGCAGCAGGGCATGCTGCTCTTCCCCGCTATCAACGTCAACGACTCGGTCACCAAGA
>JAICEH010000261.1 GCA_025924275.1 Gemmatimonadales bacterium
GCTCGGCACTCTCCTTGATCTCCGCCGTGCCCGTGAGCAGCAGCGTCTCCCGCCCGCCCAGCCCCTGCACCCCGGTGAAGACGAACTCCCGGTCGAATGCCTCCACGATCTTGGCCCCCTCGAGCGCCACCGAATGGCCCTCGAGCAGCCGGTCGAGCACCGCCACCGTGGCCCGCGCCGCGGCCTCCACCCGGCTCCGCGGCGTGTCGCTGCTCTCCTCCTCCGCCGTCTCCGTCCGCCCCCCGCAGCTCAACGTCACCGCCAGCGAGATCCGGTGGCTCCGCTTCCCCGGCGCCACCACCAGGTCCTCGAACAGGAGCGTCCGGTGGAGCGCCAGGTCGCGCACCGCCTCCCGCTCCAGCGCCTCGAGCGGCTTCACGTCCGCCGTCTGGGCGATGCTGATCTTCCGATGGTCCACCCGGAGCCCGAGCTGCGCCAGGAGCGCCGACTCGATGTTCCGCACGATCTGCTTGGGCTGGAGCCCGCTCCGCGCCAGGATGTGGATCTCCGACACCTCGCCCAGCGGCGTCGTCACCACCCGCGCCGACAGCACCCCGTCCAGCGTGGCCAGCAGGTTCTCCGCCCGCCGCACCCCCCAGGGATCGGGGAAGTCGCCGGAAATGCTGCCGCCGGGGTTGCCCCCGCCATCCTCCGGTCGCCTGGCCGAGCTGCCGAACCCCGTCACGTCACACTCCCTGATGCAAGGCCTGTCCCTCGCCCTCCGCCCCGCCACCGGCCCGGAGGACCACCTGGTTCCGCCCCTGCGCCTTCGCCCGGTAGAGCGCCCGGTCCGCCGTGGTGAGGAGATCCCCCTCCAGCGGCCGCGTCGGGTCGAACTCCGAGAGCCCCACGCTCGCCGTCACCTCGCCCACCGGATACCCCAGCCGCCGCCCCACCCCCTCGATCCCCGCCCGGATGGCCTCCGCCACCCGGTGCGCCCCGTCCAGGTCGGTCCGGGTGAGCAGCACCACGAACTCGTCGCCCCCGTACCGGGCCGCCAGGTCCGACGCGCGCACCGCCTGCCGCACCTCGGTGGCCACCGCCCGGAGCACCTCGTTCCCCGCCTCGTGCCCGTACTTGTCGTTGAGCGGCTTGAAGCGGTCCAGGTCGATGAAGAGCACCCCGAACCCCTCGCCGCTCCGCTTGCTGCGCTCCACCTCGTAGCCCAGCCGGTCCCGGAGCACCCGGTAGGTGGCGAGCCCGGTGAGCAGGTCCACCGCCGCCGCCCGCTGGGCCTCCTCCGCCCGCCGGGTCTGGAGCGGCGCGCACTGCCGCAGGCTGGCCCGCCCCGCCGCCGCCGCCTCGGCGAACGCCTGGCAGGTGCCGTAGCCGCAGGCCCCGCAGTCCCACGGCCGCCCGTTGGGGCCGGGACCGATCTCGGCCAGCACCCGCTCCACCGCCTCGGGCGCCGGTGCCGCCGGGCTGGTGCGGATCTCGAACACCGCCCCCACCTGGGCCACCACCCGCCCGCTCACCACCGGCTCCCGGCTCCGGGGCGGCTCGACACTCGCCACCAGCTCCCGGCGCCAGAAGTACTCCTCCGCCGGCCCCGCCAGCGGGTGCCCCAGCAGCCCC